>JAQNCU010000449.1 GCA_029077775.1 Acidocella sp.
AACGTCGCACCAGCCCTGACGTCCACAAACCTTCGCTCACCACCGTGAAGCCCCGCCCGTCCTCGCTCGTCGCGGCGGCCTGAGGTGAGAAAATCATTTCCAGCACGACGCTGCGCGGCTAGCTTAGCTTGGTCAGAATTGTGTCTGGACATCAGCGCGTAAGGAGAGGTTGGATGAGCGATAACATGACCGCCGTGCTGATCGTCGCAATCAGTGTTCTACCCTGGGCCTTTATCCCGATGATAAGATCCTGGCGCCGCCCCGCAGCGGCGCTGACCACCGAGGAGTTGGGGGCACTCCACCAGATGGCGCAGACCGCCTCCCGTCTGGAACAGCGGGTTGTGTCGCTGGAACAGATCCTCGACGCCGAGGTGCCGGGCTGGCGGCGCAACGCCCCGGACATGTCGGGCGCCCGGGGAGATTTCATATGAGCGACAACATCACATCGATACTCCTGGCGCTTTTTGTCATCGTGCTGCCGACCTGGATGACGTTTCAATACCTGACCAAAGCCCGCAGCGGCAGGCGGATGAGTGAATCGGAAGCCCAGATGATGGATCAATTACTACAAACCGCCGCACGCATGGAGACCCGGATGGCAACGCTGGAACGTATCCTTGATGCCGAAGTGCCCGGTTGGCGGCATACGGCGTCGGCGCAAGGGGATTATTATGGCAAAATGGGATAATCTGTCAGATCGGCTGGGCATCTACCGCGATACCCGCAATGGCTGGATCGCGGGGGTCTGCGCCGGGATCGCGGCGCGGCTCAGGGTCAAGCCGCTCTGGGTGCGCGGGGTCTTTGTGCTCCTGGCCGCCGTGCCGCACAGCATCATTGGGCTGCTCGCCTATTTCGCCCTGGCCTTCATGCTACGGCCCCGCGCCGGGTTGGATGAGGCATCATCCTCAGCGGGTGTGCAGCTTGCTTACCGAGACCTCGCCGAGAGCGTGACCTCGCCCTTCGGGTCCACGTCCGGGCGGCAGGTCTCGGGCCTGAAATCCCGGTTCGCGGCGTTGGATGCGCGGCTCAATAACCTCGAAGCCGCGGTGACCTCCAACGAAATTTCACTGCGGCGGAAATTTAAGGATCTTGGGGGGTAGCGGCATCAGGCAGCACGGCCCGGCCCAGCAAAGCGCCGAGCCCGCGCGCCACGAGCACCGAATGCGCCAACTGGTAGGGCCGCCTGAGATGATCCTCTGAATTGAAAAAATCGGCCGGCGGATACCGGCTCTCATTTGGCAGCAGCAGGAACGGCCCGCCGCGATAAACCGCCCGCACAGCGGCCAGTACGGGGCTAGGCAGGGCTACGGTGTTGAAATCGGTCGGCAACCCGCCGATGACCACAACACCGCGCGCGCGCATGGCCACAACAAACCGGCGGATCAGCCTTGTGCCATAGCCGTGCGTAATGGCACCAACAGCGGGGACCGCCCGCGCCGGGCCTGATAGCAAGGCCGCATCCGGCGGGCCACCATTATCCACCCGGTCGCCCTGCGTGTTATATTCAACCTCCAGCATCTGCGCCGGATTGATGACTCCGGTGGCGGCCACGCCCATCTCGGCCAAAGATTCCAAACCATCCGCCAGATCGCAGCAGAACATCGCCCCCAGCCACCGCCTGGGGCCAAGCCTGCCCAGCAGCCGCCAATTATGGCGGAACAACATGCCGCCATCCACGCTGGTGGCCAATTCACCTTGCGTGGTGGTGTATTGCTGCAACTCCATCGGCATATAAACCACGTCACCGCGATGCAAAAACGGGGCGTCCCGCGCAAACAGATCATCGAGCCCGATCCCCACCGCGATCCCCGCATTTTCGCACGGCATATGCAACATCGCGCCCATCACCACGCAGGAATGGGAATACGGTCCGTTGGAGCCCGCCAGGATCACGAGCTTGGGCGCGGGCAGGGTGGCAAGCCGTGCGGCTTTCTGTTCCATCTCCAGCCGCAGGATACCCAGCGAGAGCGGTCGGTCGAGAACAAGCCCGAACAGCATGAAATACAGCAACAGCGACAGAGCCATGCAGATGATCGGCGTTTCCAGCATGGCGCGGATTTTTCGTTTCATTCAAAACTGAAAATACAAAAACGGGATGGCGTAGGGCGCGAAAAACAGCGCTTGTACGGTCAGCGCGAACCCCGCAATCAGCGCCATGCCGCGCTGCGCGGCGCTCATATCGTGCAATTGCGGCCGGCACAGCGCCACCCACCAGCCCAGTGCCAGCATCAAACCGGCTTGTGGCAGGCTCAGCCCCCGCGCATCGCCCAGATACGGCAGCACGGGCACCACATGCCCCATGCGCCCCAGCCAGGGTGCCAGCCGTGCCACCAAGGCGGGCACGGCCAGCCCGTTCTGCCCGCACAGCCCGCGATAAAACACC
>JAQNCU010000450.1 GCA_029077775.1 Acidocella sp.
CTGTCCGGGCATGAAGCGTGGCGTCAATGACAAAACATTATGTGATTCCAGTTTGTTGTACCATGTACGTTTGCGAATCCCTGCCATGCGGTGAATAAGATGGGCTAGCCAGTTTGGACAGCGTCATCCAGCAGATCGATCCGGAATACCGTTTGGAAGCGCTACGTCCGCGCTACCGACGCGCTCCAGCCGCGCCGAAACTCGGCTCTATCAGCCGGGCCGTTCTGGACACTGCGGCGTTCCGGGGTGCCGATGTCAGCGAAGGAGGTCGTGGGTAAGGTCATGGAGGCGCGGGGGCTGAACCTCGCCGACCCAAAACTACGGCGCCAGATGAACAAGCGCATAGATATGGCGCTCCGGTACCAGCGGACGAACGGTATGGTTCGGGAGGTGGCGGTTGAGGGTGGCGTAGGGCGGGAGATTGCGCAGTAGATTACTCTATTTTTGAAACAAAATCGCGGATGTTAGGTTGCTGCCTATCGAGCTGAGATTGGTTAACGTGAACGCTTTTGCCTGCAAAGCTCTTTGTTCCAGCGGTCAATTTGTACATTGGTATGCCAAGCGCGCCAGAGACTACCGACGCCGTGTTGGCATCGTTGATCTGTTCTTCAAACATCGCTCGAAAGGTTTGCCGAGAAGTTGGTGCTGGGCCGCTATTCGGGTGAACTACGAAGGCCCCTGGGTTACCTTGATATACTCTGTAAACTTCGGCAAAAATCTCTAGAACGACGTTCCGAAATGCACTGGCAGAACTGTTGTTCATTTGCGTCAAACGATTACCAACATAGGAGTATATTCGCGGGAGAGCCATACGGTACTGCTGTGTGTTGCGAAAGAATTGCGATTGCGGCTGCCCCGGTCTCCGCTGTACTCCATAAACCAGTGCTAGAACCGATCTGACTGCCCGCTTCGATGACCCGTCAGCGGAAAAGGGAATGATTAATCGGTCAGCGGCTGAAATCGCCAATTCCGTGTAGATCGTGAAACTGGGGTTGCAGTCCAGAAAAACTGTGATGTCGTGTTGGTCCCACGAACGCCGGACGTCCTCAGTTAGATTACGAATCCATGTGTGAACGATCTGCCAGGCGTTGCCCGGACCTGCCGCGCACGCCAATTGTATCCCCGCAGCCTGCATTTCTAGCTCTTCATCCCCGCAAACCAGATACACGTTGTCGGGTATTTGCGGGTTAATCGACCGGACATGCGTCAGGTAGTTCGCGCCCGAGTGCGTATCCACATAAGGGCTAACGATGCGGTCTGCTATATATCCGGATATCGTCCTCGGCGGTGTCAGTCCTGCGAGGCTCTCAATGGCCGTCTCCCCTGCGATCATGCCTCCAAGGAGCATGCTTGACGAATTCGCCTGCGGGCAAAGGTCAACAACAAGCACTTTCTGATCACGGTGAGTGCGGGCGTACTCAGCGGCTACCTGAAATGTAAGGTAGCTTTTACCCACACCGCCCTTGTTGTTCCAAAACGCATAGACCGCCATGTGACCCGCCTCACCATATCGACTCCCATTATGATGGGATTGACGCTTGTAGTGGTAAAGTTTGTTGCGGGGAACCCAAGAACTAACTTCATGCGCCACATTGCCAATACCCACACCACACACGGCTGACGGGATGCCCTAATGCGGTCTCCGTCGCCATCGTGTGAAGCGCGCCGTTCGCAACCCGGCGGTTGTCTTCCTTCCAAGCCATCTCGCCAGCGTAGGCTGCAAGGTATTTGCCGCTGATATAATGGAACTGCCCGATCTCCGCGCGGCGGATACGGGAAAAGAAAGACCCGGCTTGGTTCGTGCAAGCGCCATCCAGGCTGTAGCAACCGAATGATTGATCCGGTGCATCTCGTAGTGAGCGTGTATGTGATCCCATCCGGCCGCTTCGTCAGCATGCACAATGGCGTTCGGCGCAACGTGAGCGCGGATCGTGGGGACCGAGGCGGCTTCTGAAGCGGCGACCGGGTGAAGGTCTCGCCGCCACGCTCGCGGGCCACGACAACGGATTGTCGCTTGCCGGTCTGCTCTTCGGCCAAGCGGCGGTCCTTCCGATCGGCTTTGACGTTTTTTTCCTTGGATTTGCCGCCGAAGTAGGCGCCGTCAACCTCAACCGTGCCGGTCAGCACGATCTGATCGCGATCGGCGCCGATGGCTTCGCGGATTTTATGGGCCATCACGAATGCGGTCTTATATTGCACGTTCAGATCGCGGCCGAGTTGCCGGGCGGAAATGCGCAAGGGGTTCTACTTTGAACACGATTAGCGAACCGGACAGCCGTGGAACAAGCCCGGCCATTGTCTGTTGAATGCATGCTAATAAGGCGGTGTTCCTCGAAAGCGGAACACCGTGATCCGGGCGGCCACCCGGATCACGGTGCGGAT
>JAQNCU010000451.1 GCA_029077775.1 Acidocella sp.
TGGGGATGTCCGCGATGACGAACTCCTCAGACATCGAAAGCCGCACCACGCCGAGTTGCGGGTGCAGGGTGGTGAACGGGTAATCCGCGATTTTTGGGTGGGCGCCGGACACAACGGATAAAAAGGTCGATTTTCCGGCATTTGGCTGACCCACCAGCCCGACATCGGCGATCAGCTTCAGGCGCAACCAGACCCAGCGTTCCTCCCCCGGCCAGCCTTTATCCGCCCGGCGCGGCGCGCGGTTGGTGGAGGTTTTGAACCGGGCATTGCCAAACCCGCCATCCCCGCCGCGCAGCAGCGTGATGGTTTTGTCCGGCGCATCGAGGTCCGCGAGCAGGGTCTCCCGGTCGTCATCGAAGATCTGCGTGCCGACCGGCACCTTTATATGCAGCGTCGGCGCCGCTGCCCCGGTACGGTCGGCACCTGAGCCATTGCCGCCCTTTTTCGCACGGAAATGCTGGGAATACCGAAAATCAATCAGCGTGTTCAAATTCTGCACGGCGGTGAACACGATATCCCCGCCCCGCCCGCCATCGCCGCCATCCGGCCCGCCAAAGGCGACGAATTTTTCCCGCCGGAACGCGGTGACACCGTCGCCGCCATCGCCGGATTTAAGGTAGATTTTAGCCTGGTCGAGAAACTTCATAAAAAAACATATCCAGAAACGTCAAAACGGGCGAACGCCAATAAAAAAGGCCGGCGCGAAGCCGGCCTTGTCACACGCCCAACCTGCCCGGCTTACTCGGCGGCGAGCTTAACCGGGGTGACCGATACATGCACCCGGCCATCGGTTTTGCGCTGAAACAGCACCTTGCCGTCGGTCAGCGCGAAAATCGTGTGGTCCCGGCCGAGGCCAACATGCAGCCCTGGTTTTACCTTGGTGCCCCGCTGGCGGATGATGATGTTACCAGCGACCACATCCTGCCCACCAGATTTTTTCACGCCCAGGCGCCGACCCGCGGTATCGCGGCCGTTGCGGGATGAACCACCTGCTTTTTTATGTGCCATTTACCTGATCCTTACGCCGCGTTGATGGCGGATACGCGCAACACAGTCACGCATTGGCGATGACCATTCTTGCGGCGGCTGTTCTGACGGCGGCGCTTTTTGAAAATGATGATTTTTGCCAGACGGTCCTGGGCGATCACGGTGGCCGTAACCGACGCCCCGGCAACCACCGGAGACCCCAGGGTTAAAGACCCCTCGCCGCCGACCGCCAGCACATCAGTAAATGTAACCACGCTGCCAGCCTCGGCATCGAGTTTTTCAACTTTCAACACGGCATCCGGGGTGACGCGGTATTGTTTGCCGCCGGAGCGGATGACTGCGAACATGACGATAAAAATCCAATCTAACCGGCGAGATATAGTGTTAACGAGAATTGAGCCCGATACGACCCAATGCGCGGCCAAGAACACCTGGCCACGATTGCCCGGCGTTATAGCCGGGCGGGCCATCCTGTCAATGCCAAGCCCCGGCCGCACCCTGGTTGCCGCGCATCATCACGCCCCCTATAACGCCCAAGAGACGCGGGGCCGCCACCCCAAGCCAGCCCCGCGATCCGGAGAGGTGCCAGAGTGGCCGATTGGGACAGTCTCGAAAACTGTTGTGGATGCAAGCCTACCGTGGGTTCGAATCCCACCCTCTCCGCCACCCCCATGAATTTTCCAATAGCATGGAGTATCAAAATCGGCTGATTTCTGCCGATTTTTAGTGTTTTCTTGTTGCATCCTGACGCATCACGTTGCATCGTATCCCACGCGTTATGTGGTAATTAGTGTGGGATAAGATTGGGCAAGCTTTCAGCCACTTCCGTGAAGGCCGCAAAGGAGCCGGGCCGCTACGGCGACGGCCTGTACCTTGTCATAAGTCACCGGGGTGGGAAGTCCTGGGTTTGCCGGGTGCAGAAGGATGGCAAGCGCCGGGACGTTGGCCTAGGGAGCGCCAAGAAGGTGTCCCTGGCCTTGGCCCGCGAACGTGCCACGAAGGTGCGGACACAGGTTGAGGTGGGGCTTGATCCCGTTGCCGAGCGGCGGAAAGAGGCCGGGATACCCACCTTCAAGGAAGCCGCCGCACTGGTTTTTGCCGAGCACAAGGCGAGCTGGCGGAACCAAAAGTACCGGGCACAGTGGCTATCCACCCTTGAGACATATGCGTTCCCGACGCTGGGCGACCTGTCTGTTGGCGTGATCGACGGCCACCACGTCCGGGATGCCGTGATTTCCATTTGGCTTGAAAAGCCGGAAACGGCGCGGCGCGTGCGCCAGAGGATCAACACGGTCATTGAGCTGCTGCTGGTTTGATAGACACTTGCTTTAAGCCGAAGCCTTCATCCGCTCGAATTCCATAGGGCTGAGATAGCCTATCGTCGAGTGGCGCCGA
>JAQNCU010000452.1 GCA_029077775.1 Acidocella sp.
GTGATGGAAGCGATCGGCGGCGCGCTGGCCATTGAGCCGTATTTAACATCGGTGGTGCTGTGCGGGGATTTGCTGAAGCATGGCGGTAATGAGGCGTTGGCAGACGAAATCATCCCGCAAATCGCCGAGGGGCGGAAAATTCTGGCGCTGGCGCAGATTGAACGCGGCTCGCGCTATGACCTGCATGATGTGACGACGAGTGCGCGCGCCGATGGCGGGGATTATATCCTCGAAGGCGAGAAGAGCATCGTCATCGGCGGCGGGGCGGCGGATATGTTTATTGTCTCGGCGCGGACCAGCGGTGCCAGGCGCGACGCCGAGGGGGTCACGCTGTTCCTGGTAGATGCGAAGGCGCCGGGCGTGTCGCGCCGGGCCTATCCGATGCAGGACGGCACGCAGGGGGCTGAGGTTTCCTTCGCGCAGACGCGCGTGCCGGCGGACCACATCATCGGCGGACTTGGCACCGGGCTCGGGCATCTGGCGCGCGCGGTGGATGTGGCGATCGCCGGATTATGCGCCGAGGCGGTGGGGGCGATGGATGCGCTGGTCAAACTGACCGTGGATTATTTGAAAACCCGCAAGCAGTTTGGCGTGGCGATTGGCAGTTTTCAGGCGTTGCAGCATCGCTCTGTCGATATGCTGGTTTTGCTGGAGCAAGCGCGGTCCATGGCGATCTACGCGGCGCTGATGGCGGGTGAGAGCGACCCGGTGGCGCGGCATGAGGCGATGGCGGCGGCCAAGGTGCAGATCGGCCGGAGTGCGAAGTTCATCGGCCAGCAGGCGACACAATTGCATGGCGGTATCGGGATCACGATGGAATATAAGGGCGGGCATTATTTCAAGCGGCTGACGATGATCGACCAGCAATTCGGCGATGCGGATTTGCATTTACGCGCGTTGGCGAAGGCGGGGGCGGCGATCGCGGCGTAGAACCCACGCCAATTATACCAATCGCCGTAAAGGATGACACTTGGCACAACACTCTTTGCTGACGCGCGGCCGCCCCACCAGCCCCGCAGTATTATGCCAATCCGCGAAGACAGTGACACATCCAAGTAAGCAGCCGCTTTTTTGAAAAAAAGCGGCGCAAAAAACTTCTGTTATGCCGGTGCCGGGCTTCTGGAACCCCAATGGCCCAGATTAATAATGTTTTTTTGCTTCTTTTTGTTCACAAAAAGAAGCGCTTGCTGCCCGCAAAGAGTCATTCTTTAGGCCAGCTGGTATTACAGACGCATGGTTGAACCCCCGGGCATGGCCCGGGGGTTTTCTTTTGGGGCGAACCAGTAAATATTCCGATATCGTAACTGAAGGTTGGGCGATGCGGGTTTCACGAAGGTTTCTGGTGATCAGCGGCCTGGGCTGGCTGGGTGGCTGCGCGCGGTGGCAGGCGCCGGGGGCGGAATTGCCGGTTTTGCCAAAACAGCCCGGAGGGCCCTACCGGCTGGGCACGGGCGATAAGATCAATTTGCGGATTTACGACCAGCCGCAGCTCTCAGGCGATTATTCAGTCGATGATAGCGGGATGATCGACGTGCCGATGATCGGGCTGGTGCGCGCGGCGGGGCGAAGTGTGGATCAAATGGCGGCGGGCGTGGCCCACGCGCTGATGGTGAACAAGCTGATCTTGCGGCCAAGCGTGGCGGCGGAGATTGTTACCTATCGGCCATTTTATATTATGGGTGAGGTCAACGCGCCGGGGCCGTATCCATTCCGTCCGGACATGACTGTTCTGACGGCGATTTCCATCGCCGGAGGCTTCACTGACCGGGCGGAGACAGGTTATGTCGGGGTGACGCGCGATCTGGGGCAGGGTCCGGCTTTGTATCGCGCCGCTCTATTTGCATTGGCGCAGCCTGGCGATGTCATCACGGTTTTCGAGCGGCGATTCTAGCGCCCGTATCAATGTGGCGGTGTTTGCCGCCGGGTTTCTGACATTTGTGAACATGTGGTGCACGCAGGCGATCTTGCCGGTGTTGGCGGCGTCATTCAACGTATCGCAGGCGCGGACGGGCCTGAGCGTGACCGCGCCGTTATTGGCAACCGCGATGATGGCGCCCGTGGTCGGCGCGATCTCAGACCGGTTCGGGCGCAAAAGGTTTATTTGCGGGGCGGCGATGCTCTTGCCGATCCCCGCCTTGCTGGCGGCGCAGGCCGCGGGATTTGAGGCGTTTGTGGCGTATCGGTTTTTACAGGGGCTGATGCTGCCGTTTATTTTTACCGTGACGATTGGTTACATCGGTGAGGAGACCGCCGGGCCGGTGACCGCGCGGCTGGCCGGAACCTATACATCCGGTGCGATTTTCGGCGGGTTTTCAGGGCGGTTGATCTCGGGCGCGGTGACATCCGGGCTGGGCTGGCGGGCTTCGTTTTTGGTGATC
>JAQNCU010000453.1 GCA_029077775.1 Acidocella sp.
CTCCTATGTGATCGAAAATCGCCATCTGATGCTCCGGGCTTTTCCAGACCTGATGTCGGGCGTGAAGTTAAGGCCGGTCGATGATTATGGGCGTCGCCTTCGACGGGCGATGACCGAAATTGCACCGTTCGACGCGGGCGACCCGCAAGTGGTGCTGTTATCTCCCGGCATCTATAATTCTGCTTATTTCGAGCATGTTTTTCTCGCCCGCGAGATGGGCGTGCCGCTGGTTCAGGGCTCTGACCTGACCGTTGAAAATGACCGGGTCTATATGCGAACCACCACCGGTCTGCGCCGGGTTCACACAATATATCGCCGCCTGAACGACGATTTCCTCGATCCGGAAGTGTTTCGTCCAGACAGTATGCTCGGTGTACCAGGGCTGATCCGTGCCTGGCGAGCCGGCAATGTGTCCCTGGCAAATGCGGTGGGAACTGGCGTCGCGGATGACAAAGCGGTTTACGCCTACATGCCTCGGATCATAAAATATTATCTCGGCGAGGACCCAATTATCGCGAATGTGCAAACCAACATCTGTCGAGAGGCTGAGGGTTTGGCGTACACGCTCGAACACCTCCACGAGTTGGTCATCAAACCCGTAGGCGAATCAGGCGGCTACGGCATCACCATCGGGCCTCGTGCGACCATCGCGGAACTCGACGTCGCACGCGCCGCTCTGCTCGCCGACCCCGCGCAATGGATCAGTCAGCCCATGATCGATCTTTCGGTGGCGCCGACGCTCGCCGAAGAGGGCATCGGGCCGCGCCACCTCGATTTACGCCCGTTCGTCGTCACCGGGCGGGATAGCTGGGTCCTGCCGGGTGGATTAACCCGCGTCGCCATGAAGCGCGGTTCGTTGATCGTGAATTCGTCACAAGGCGGCGGCTCAAAAGATACATGGGTTCTGGCGGAGGGATCGTGACAATGCGCGTTGAGCCGGTACTACTTGCCCGCGATGCTGAAGGTTTGTTCTGGATGGCGCGCTATCTGGAACGCGTGGAAAACCTCGCCCGGTTGATCGACGTGGTTCAAAGCTTCGAGAGCCCCGGCCGCGAAGCCGAGTCATGGACCGCGCTGGTCGCCATCATGTCCGACCAGGATAAATTTGCGAGTTACGATGCGGCGAGCGACCCTGACGCGGTTAAACAACTGTATCTGCTCGACAAGGCGAACCCGACCGGCATTCCGTTCTGCCTCGAAAACGCCAGAACCAACGCACGCACCCTGCGTCCGCTGATCAGCACTGAAATGTGGCGTCAGATCAACGTGTTCCATCGATTCGTGATGCGCATTACACCGGGCGATCTCGACGGTGATTTATTGTCCCGACTTTGCACAAAAATTAAGGAATCAGTCCAGACACATACCGGTATCACCGAGGGCACCATGTACCGCGACCAGGGTTGGCAATTCTACCAGCTTGGCCGCCTGATCGAACGCGCCGACCAGACAACGCGCTTGCTCGATATTAAATATCGATTATTGGTCCCGCGCGATCGCGAGGCACGCCGCGTCACCGAGCTGACCATGTGGAACGCCGTGTTGCGGGCCGCGGCCGGTTATCATGCGTTCAAACGCCTGGCGCGCGCGGAATTCTCCGCCGAAGATGTGGCCGGGTTCTTGCTGCGCGATCCGTCGTTTCCGCGTTCAGTCTTTTTGTCGGTAAGGCGAGCGGAATATCACCTTGACGAACTCCGCCGTATCCATCGCTTGCCAAATACCGACGAACCGCTCGAACAGGCCGAATTTCTTCGCGAATTCATCTTGGAGCCGCCGATGGACAAGGTGCTCGACGGCGATTTGCACGGCTATCTCGATAACGTCCAGATCCAATTGAGTGAACTCGCCGGCGCGATCGGGCGTTCATTCTTCCGTGATTGGAAACCAGCCGTTCAGACCGCTCCCTTCAATCAGAGCCAGGAGCAGGTCATTCTGACCTAGTGTCCAACCCTGAAATCATCGTGTCCGCGACTCATGACAACCACAGTTGCAACATGGAGTTGTTGCATTACCACAAAAAAAGCTTAAGTTGCAAAATTGGCGGAAAACAGCGCTGACGACTTTTGAATAGTTGATAAAAACTGTCATCATTTATTTTTGAGACAAACAGTGCAGCTGTATTTGCTAAGGGAGTGATTTTTGACTGCCCGAGTCCTCGTGATCGATGATAACGCAGCAAACGCCCAGCTTCTCGAGGCCAGGCTGCTGCGGGACTACTATGAGGTGAAAATCGTTATCGACGGAGCCGAAGCCATCAATCTCTCCAACGAATGGCAACCAGACGTTATCTTACTCGACGTCGTCATGCCAGACATGAACGGCTACGAAGTTTGTCGCGCTATAAAAGAGGCGCCATCCACCTCACATATATC
>JAQNCU010000454.1 GCA_029077775.1 Acidocella sp.
CGCCCCGCCAGATTGGGGGGTGAAGGGTTTGGTCGATTATTCAACCTTGCTATATTCAGGAGGTTTTCAGATGACTTTCGATTTCGCACCTTTATACCGTACTGCCATCGGCTTTGACCGTCTCGCCCGTATGGTTGACACATTGCCAACCGACGCGGTGGCCTACCCCCCTTACAACATCGAGAAACATGCCGAGGATACCTATCGGTTGACCCTGGCTGTGGCTGGGTTCTCGGCTGACGATATTGAGCTTACTGTGAAAGACAACGCGCTCGTGGTTGCGGGCCGGGTGACCGAGGAGGCCGCCAAGGGCGAGTTCCTGCATCGCGGGATCGCGGCGCGCGCCTTTACCCGCCGGTTTGTGCTGGCCGACCACATGGTGGTGGAATCGGCTGACATCGCCAATGGGTTGTTGCACGTGACATTGCGCCGTGTGGTGCCAGAATCGGCCAAGCCGCGTCGGATCAGCATCAACAGCACGACCAATATGCGACGCACGATCGAAGCCGGCGAGCCTGTCGCCCAGGCCGCCTGATCTCGGTTTGATATGAGACATGCCGGGGGTGGCAGATGTGCCGCCCTCGGTTTTTTATGTCACGCGGCGGGCACGCGAATAAGGTCTTTGCCGAGAAAGGTCGGGATCATCAGCAGCACGCGCCCTTCATGCGCCACGACCAAAGCCGGGCCAGGGGCGAGGGATTTGAAATCCGGTGCGAAGTCTCGTCCGATGGCGGCAATATTTCCCGGCATCGCGATGATCAATATATTTTTGCCGAGCAGCGATGCGGGTGGCGTCGAGATGGCGAATTCATGCGGGTCTGCGCCAAAGACCGTAACCGGCAAATGGCCGCGTATGGCGTAGCCGATTTTGCCCGCATCATACCACCGCAACGCGGCAATGGCCTGGGTATCTGGCGGGATATCGGTGTTGATCGACGTCCAGTCGATGGCCTGTAGCATCGGCGATTTGCCGGGGGCAAAAATTATGTCGAGATCGGGCAGGGCGGCGGTGCTGACGGCGGCGGTGATCGCCAGGGCGGCGCCTGCCAGTAATATCGCGGCGGGCCAGACCATCAGGCGGCGTGCCCAGACCGAAAGACCAGAAAGCCACGCGCCGAGCATGGGAAACAGCATGAGGTAGCCCGGCGTTGCCCAATGATAGAGAATTCTGGTCGAGGACCAGGTGCCTATTAAAGCGAACAGGACGATGGGGAGGATGGCGAGCAGGCTGAGCAGCCAGCTGCGGCGGTCAACAGGGCCGCGCCGGATTGCGGCGGTCATCAGCACGACCATGGGTAGCCAGAGCCAGGGCAGAACGAACAATGCCTCCCCGCCCCAGATGGTGAACATGGCGGCGGGGTGCAAATGCCAGCCAGTGGCCCGCCCGCCCTGGTAGTGGAAGGATTGCCAGCCATGCGCGGCGTTCCAGGCGATTACCGGGCTAAACATCGCGATGGCGAGCGATGCCGCACCCCATGGCGCCGCGCGGCGCAGCGCTGGGCGGGAGACAGGATCGGTCATCAGCACAAAGGCCGCACCGGCGAGAACCAGGACAGCATTGTATTTGCTCAACATCGCAAGGCCCGCGAAGACCCCCGCCGCCCACCACCAGCGCGATGACGGCCGGGCCGGGTGTTCCGCGATGCCGAGTGCGCGGCAGATTGCATAGGCGAAGGCAAGAAGTGCGGCATCCAACGGGCCATCGGGCAGCACCCAGCAGCCAAAGGCGAGGGAAAAGACCGGGGAGATGTTATAGGCAATGATCGCCCACAGGGCGGCGCGCCCGCCGTAAAGCCGTGTGGTGAGGCTATAAAGCAGCGCCGAAGAGAGAATAGAAAGCAGGATGAAGGGTAGCCGCACGACCAGCGGGCCCATGCCGCCGAAGATATGACGGGAGCCAAGTTCCAGCCACCAGGAGGCGAGGGGGTGGTCGAAATACGAAGCGGCGAAATGCGAAGAGGCAGCGACCATGTAGCTCTCATCGATCCCAAGCCCGGTTGTGGCCGCGAAGACCAGTCGCACGAGCGTTGCCGCCATGATCACGAAGAATGCCGCCCACATGGCACGCTGCATGGCAAGGTGTCAGACGCAAGGCAAGAGGCGGCATGGCCTGTTTATTTCAAGATCATTCGACCCATGGCTGTAAATGCGCCCGTCGGGATGGCTTTTGAGCATGGCGCGATTGTATTGGAACACACATGAGGGCGAGACGCGGCGCGATTTAAAAATTGAAAATTAGATAATTTTATAATGAAATTTCATTTATTTTTAAACGCCATTTGGGAGGCAAATGGTATCAGAATCCGGGTATGGATGGCTCGATGTGCCAAAAAAAAGCCCCGGAGGATGGGATAATGAGGCAT
>JAQNCU010000455.1 GCA_029077775.1 Acidocella sp.
CACCACCACGGGCAGACCATTGAGGAATAGCACGATATCCGGCCGGCGGTTGGTTTTTTGCTCGATCACGGTGAACTGGTTCACCGCCAGCCAGTCATTGGCGGCCGGATCGGCGTAATCCACCAGCCGCACCACATCGCCCTTTATGGCGCCATCCGGCCCGGCGAATTCAACCGGTACGCCTTCCACCAGATAACGATTCAGGCGGCGGTTTTCTTCCACCAGACCGGGATATTCGGCGAGGCGCACGCGGCGGATGGCGTCGGCTTGCGCCTCAGCCGGGATGGTGGGGTTGAGCCGCGCGACTGCGGCGTTCAGGCGGGCGGGGAGGATGACTTCATCATAGCTGATGCGTTCGGGGTGAGCGCTGTCGGGCGCGATGTCCGGCCCATGCAGGATGGCGTAGCCAAGCTCCGACACCCAGGCCAAAGCCGCATCTTCGACATGGGTTTCGGTAAATTTGCTCACGCGCTTTCCGGCCCTGGCAAATCCCCTAATTCAGTCAGCAATCCGGCGACAACGGCGCGCAAGCCTGGCAGGTCTTCCTGCGTTGTGCGCCAAACGGTTGGGTCATCCACTGTGGCGTAGCCGTGGATCAGCAGGTTGCGGAACGCCACGGCGCGGGCGAGGTCTGGGATGCGCGATGCGATCTCGGGCGCGGTTTTGGCCAACCGGTTCAGGGCTTCGCCGATGATCTCGAAATGCCGTTCAACCGCGGCGCGCAGCATGTCATCGGCCAGATAGGCTTCCTCGCTTTTGTTGGCGGTGAAGCGCAGGATGGCATCCGCGCTTTCCCGCGCGTCCCATAAAAAGCTGCGGGGGTCACGCTCCATGCAGGGGCAACCGGGAGGCTTCGATGGCGGCGCGGATGAACGGGTTGCGCAGGGCGGAGGCCATGGTGAGGTCCACCTTGCGGCCGAGCAGGGTTTCCAGTGCGTCGCGCAGCGCAAAAAAATCATCCAAGGCCGGAGGTGCGTGGCCGGGCTCGTAGGTTACCAGAAAATCGAAATCTGAGTCCGGCCCGAAATCTGTCTCGCGCGCGGCGGAGCCGAACAGATCCAGCCGGCGGACATGGAAATGCCGGCAGAGGGCGGAAATCTCGGGCCGGTGGCGTTCCAGGTTCGGGTTCATAATGTTCCCATTTTGGCGGTTTGGGGGGGAATTGGCAAAGGAAAGAACGGGAAGGCCCGTAGCCGGAGGGCTGTACAGCCATTCTTCGTTTGGTGAAGAATCAACGCGCCCTTTTGTGCGCCCGTCACGCCACCGCCTCCAGAATTTTTTCAGCGTCCCGGACGCGGATTTCGCCGGACATGAGTTTGGGGAGGAGGAGGTCGCGGGTGGCACTAAGGATGCCATTCTCAGACCGATTACTTACAACTCTCTCCAGTAAAGGCATTACCAAGATGCTATGCTGCCGGAGTAAGGGAGACGGCGGCGTCAAAATTTCCATTTGCTCTAGATGCATTGGCCCGAAGTTCTTTTGAACACTGCCGGAGGCCATTGATTCCAATTTGTCGATGAAGTGACTCCCTTTAATAAAGCTATATAAATATGGAATGGTCGATTTATCCTCAACGGGACGGAATCGGATAACGCTGGTATTTAAGATTAGTGGAAGGTGCTCTTTTCGGACGATGGCACTTCTACCAAGTGTCCCGGAGGTGGAAACGACGATATCCCACTCACGAAGTTTGAAATGGGCATATTTGTTGTTCGCCTCAAAATCGGTCACACGATTTGCGGTACCGATATCAAGATCGCCGTCTTTAATACAGCGGATGTTGATGAAACGAGTGCCATCATCCGTGTTGGTGTATTGCCAATTCCGAATTCCAGGTCCTTCCTTAAATTCAATAGCCTCTGGAATTGGTAGCATTGCCCACCCCTCCGGTTTGCCTTCGTCATCCAGGCGGTCGGGGAAGAGGGACCAGATTTCTGGGGCGAGGTAGGGCGGGCGGCCTTCGGCTTTGGCGCGGGTGGGGCCGAAATCGACAAACCAATCCTTGAACACCGCCCGTGCCATCGCCTCCAGCGTCTCGTTCATCCGGCGGTTGAGTTCGATCTTGTCGTCGAGGGCGCCAAGGATCGAAGCAATTGCGATTTGTTCTGGTGAATCAGGGAATGTAGCCGGAACCGGATGCACAAAATTTCGGTTAAGCGATGGCTGGGCGCTACCGGAGTTCAATCTCGCGAGGTCAAAGGTCTTCAGGAAATAATAGGTAAATCGGGGGTCATTCCCCTTGAAATCCCTGACGTAAAGGCATGTGTTTAGCGGCCAAAAATCCTCATCGATATAACAAACCGTACCCGCAGATGCGCCACTTCGGCCAACTGTCACGCCCGGACCTTTGCATACAGC
>JAQNCU010000456.1 GCA_029077775.1 Acidocella sp.
TGAAAGCGGCGGCGAGTTTCTGCATGCCGTCGGCATGCATTTCAGCGATGTTGGCGTAAGCGTTCATGTTTTGCTCGGCGGTCATGGTGGTGACTTTGGCGCGAGCCTCGAACGCCGCGTGCATGTCGGAATCATTGGTGCGCATGATGTTGGCGAAGGCGCTCCATTGCGGTTCCTCAGCCGGGGTGATGTGAAGCTCGTGATGCAAGGTGGCGATGTGGGCGTTGAGCTTGGCTTCATCCGATTTTGACAGCGCGGGGGCCGGGGCCGCTGTTGGCGCCGACATGGGGGCCGACATGGGCGCCGACATGGGTGCCGACATGGGTGCCATGGTGCTCTGGGCAAAGGCCGCGAGCGGCAGGACGGTGGCCGCCAGCGCGATGACGGATGAGGTGAAGATATTTTTCATGGAAGTGGCTCCAGGTTAGGTGAGGCGGCGCGGGTATCGCGCCGAGAGGTCAGTTCGAATAATAATAAGCCCCAGGTGGCGGCGCGTAATAAGCCGGGGGTGGCGGGGTGTAGTAAACCGGCGGAGGTGGCGCGTAATAGGCCGGGGGCGGCGGGGCGTATTGCGGTTGCTGGGAGGCGACGAGAGCGCCGCCGACGAGCGCGCCGAGGCCCAGCCCGAGCAAGGCTCCGGCGAGGCCGTTGCCGCCGTCATTGCCATAATTTCCGTGCCAGTCGCCGCCGCGATTATTGTCGCCGTGCTGGTTGTAACCGCCATGGTCATAGCCCTGCGGGCCAGGGCCGCGCTGGTTGTCACCGCCATAATTATGGTGGTCGTCCGCATAGGCCGCGAGGGGCGCCATGAGCGGTGCGGCGGTGAGGCTGGCCGCGACCAGCCCCAAAATGAGCGTGCGGGTAAGCGCTGAACGCATTTTGTATGTCCTTTGTGACGGCATTATGCCGTTATGTCCTTGGTGACGGCATTATGCCGTTGCCAAAGTTTATAGGTATATTGTGGTAAAAATCAGGCGGGCTGTTAAGGCTTATGGTCCTCAATAAAGCGTGCGAATGCCTGGAGCGTGGCCGCGCTGACATGATGTTCGATGCCCTCGGCGTCAGCCTCGGCATCGTCAGGCGGGATGCCCAGCGCGAGCAGAAACGCGACGACGAGGCGGTGACGCGCACGCACGCGGGCGGCCAGGGCCTGGCCGGAGTCAGTGAGAAAGATGCCGCGATAGGGTTTGCTGTTGACCAGGGCTTCGCGCTTTAACCGTGCCACGGCCTTGATGACCGTTGCGTGCGAGACGCCAAGGCGCCGCGCGATGTCGACCGTGCGGGCCTCACCGCCTGTGGCCATGAGATCGGCGATGAGTTCGACATAATCCTCAGTCAGCTCCGTGGCGCGGGCAAGGCGGGTGGCGCCAAAGCGACGTGCCTGGGTATCCTCCCGCGGGAGGCGGTCTGGCGGGCCGACCATGCTGGCGCCGGGCAAGGCGGTGGGTTTACGGCTCACTTATATAAGTCTCCCGGATGCCGGATGGCCCGGCGGGGCTGTGCATACACGAATTCATGATCGCGCGACATCTTTGTTACCCGTTGTCAAAAGTGCAGCCAAGGCTATAATTTGATGATGGTGGGGCTGACTGAACAAACGACGGCGGATATTCAGGCGGTACTGGCGGGCAAAAAAGCCCGTCCGGGGACGATGTTGCTGTTTGCCGGGCCAGCCGTGGTGGTGTCTATCGCCTATATGGACCCGGGGAATTATGCGACGAACATCGCCGCCGGGTCGGCCTATGGGTATGATTTGTTGTGGGTGGTGCTCGCGGCCAGCCTGGTGGCGGTTTTGTTCCAGTCGCTCTCTGCCAGGCTGGGGATTGTGACGGGCAAGAACCTGGCTGAAATGTGCCGCGCGCAATTTCCGCGCCCGGTGGTGTATGCGATGTGGGGCATAAGCGAAGTGGCGGCGATGGCCACAGACCTCGCGGAGTTTACCGGCGGGGCGATCGGGCTTTCATTATTGTTCAAATTGCCGCTGCTGGCCGCGATGGCGGTGACCGGCGTTGTGACCTATGGGGTTTTGCTGTTCGACCGACGGGGATTTCGGCCGATCGAGTTGGTCATTGGCGGGTTGGTTTGTCTGGTCAGCCTGTGTTTCCTCATCGAAATCTTTATCGCCCCGGTGGCCTGGGGGCAGGCGGCGTATCATACATTCGTACCCGTGATGCCGGGAGGTGCGGCGCTGACCATTGCCGTGGGCATTGTGGGGGCGACCATTATGCCGCATGCGGTCTACCTGCATTCAGCATTGACGCAGGCGCGGGCACCCGGGCGCAATGTGGCGGAGCGGCGGGTGATGCTGCGCATGTCCAACTGGGAGTGCATGATCGCACTCGGCAT
>JAQNCU010000457.1 GCA_029077775.1 Acidocella sp.
GAACCTGATTTCGTGATCCGGCTCCAGGAATTGCTCAACATTCACGGCCTCCCGCCCGCCCATCTCGAACTGGAATTCTCCGCCACCGGCAGCTTCTCGAACATTGAGACCGCCCGCCAGCGTCTGCGCGAACTGCGCGAGCTTGGCGTCAGCATCGCCATCGACGATTTCGGTATCGGCGCCAACGGCTTTTCCTCCCTTGAATACATCCCGGCCAACATCGTGAAAATCGACCGGCACCTCGTCAACACAATCCTGAACAACCCGCGCCAGCAAGTGCTGGTAAAATCCATGCTGAACATGGCCCGCGAACTCGGCATGAGCGCGGTTGCAGAAGGCGTTGAGAATGCCGACACGCTCACGCTGCTCTCGCGCTGGTCATGTGATTATGCCGAGGGTTATCTGTTCAACCGCCCGCTTGCCGCCGATGCCTTCATCCAATGGTATCGCGAGCGTTATGGCTGAGCGATGTGACCAAGGGTCATCCAGCTCTATTTTGTTCTGTAGAGCACGTACAAAGCGGGGATCAGGTTGGTGCTCAACACCGCACTCCATACCACACCGCCCGCGATGACAATTGCCAGCCCCTGCTCAGGTGCGGCCCCCACACCAAAGCCCAAAGCCGTCGGCAGCATTCCCATCACGGCCACGATCATGGTGAGAAAGATCGGCCGGAAGCGTACATCCAGCGCCTCATCCATCGCGGCCATCGGCGTCATTCCCTGCGACTCATTATGTTGCGCGCGGTCCAGCAGCACGATCCCGTGATTAAGGCTCACGCCCGCGAGCGTTAAAAACCCCACAAGCCCGATCCCGTTTAAGCCGAGCCCGCTCGCCGCCAGCGCCAGCGCGCCGCCGGTCATCGCCAGCGGGATCTGGAACATCAGCAACCCCGGCACCAGGCGCCCGCGAAAGCGCAGGAACAACACCGCCGCCATCAACCCCATCGCCGCGACCGCCGCCAGCCCCAGCCCCTCAGCCGCATGCTCCAGCATCGGGAACAGCCCGCCATAGGCAATCCGCATACCAGGTGGCAAATGCACAGACCGCAGCGCCGCCTTCGCATCGGCAATCGCGGTGCCAGGCGCTGTCGTCGGCGTCGCCAGAATATCGAACACCCGCGCTCCATCGATATGATGAAACTGGTTCGGGCTGGTCGCCAGCGTGATGTCGGCCAACTGCCCCAGCCTCGTGCCGCTGTGTTGCCCCACGGGCAATGCGGCCAGCCCGGATAACGACAATAAGGCCGGATCCGCCAACCGCACATAAATCGGCACCGCCACATTACCCTCTGGCACCTCGGCGACAATCTGCCCGGCCAGCAGCGCACCGAGTTGCGCACCCAAATCCACCGGGGTCATCCCCGAAGCCGCCATCGCCGCTGCGCGCGGCTGTACATTTATCTGCGTCTCGGGGTAGCCATCATCGTCGAACACGCCTGACAGCCCGTTCACCTTTTGCAGCCGCGCCACGATCTCATCGGCCACATGACTCATGCCCGCGAAATCACGCCCGAAAAGCTGGATTTCAAAAGGCTGCGGCAAGCCCGACAGGCTCTCGCCCAGCCGCTCCACGGTCGGCGTGTCAATGTCCAATTGCACCGCTTGCGTTTGCGTGGCCTGTAAAATGCGCGCCGCAATCGCATCCAGGCTGTTCGCGCCCGCCGACGCCTTCAGCCGAATTTCAATCTCCCCGGCATAGGCAGGCTCGGTATAGGCACTCCCCTGCGCCGCACCGATCCGCGCCAGGGAATACGCAACCGCCGGATCGGCGTCGATCCGTGAGACGATCGAATTTATCACCGCCTGCGTGTCCAGAAGGGCCGTCCCCGGTGGCAGCGTGAAGGATTCCAGCAACACGCCCTCATTGGGCAAAGGGAGAAAATTCACCGAGACCAGGCTCATCGCCGCCACGCTGAAAACCAGCAACATCGCGCACCCGCCAAGGCTCCACCGCGGATGGCGCAGCACGAACTGAAACACAAAGCGGTTCCCCGCGCGCAATCGGCGCAGCAACGCCACACTGCGCGCGCCTTGCTGCCTGACCCCGCTCTGGCCGCGCGTGAGGCTCAAACCCAGCGGGATCAACGTCAATGAAACCAACAATGAGGCAAGCAACGCAAACACCATCGCCAGCGCGAACGGAATAAAAAACAACCCCGCCAGCCCGCCTGTGAACAATAACGGCACGAACACCAGAATCGTCGTCAACGTACCGATAATATCCGGTGCCGCGATATCGCGCACCCCGCGCATGATCCCGGCGTTGCGCGCGTCGCCTTCCTCCCAGCGATGGCAGATGCTCTCCAGCACGATGATCGCATCATCGGCCACCAGCCCGAGGG
>JAQNCU010000458.1 GCA_029077775.1 Acidocella sp.
TCCGCTTTGCCCAGAGCTACATTCTGGGCCGGTTACGGCGTCAGACTTTCTTTTCTTTGACTGAAGCCAACCAGGCCATCGCCGGCATGGTCGATCGGATCAACGACTATGTCATGCGCCGCATTGGTGTCAGTCGCCGCCATCTGTTCGAGACGATCGAACGTCCGGCCCTCGCGGCGATGCCGACGGCCGACTACGAGTTCGCCGAGTGGGGCCTGGCGCGAGTGGCGCTCGATTATCATGTCGAGGTCTGCGCGTTCTTCTATTCGGTTCCGCATGAATTGATCCGCCAGCAGGTCGATACCCGTGCGACCGAGCGCAGCATCGAGATCTTCCATCAGGGCAAACGCGTCGCAGTTCATCAACGGCGATACAGCGGCAAGAAGCACGGCACCAAACCTGAGCACATGCCAAGCTCGCATCGCCGTTACGCCGAATGGACACCAGAGCGGTTCCGTCGCTGGGGAGCATCGATCGGCGCGAACACCGAAGGGCTGGTCACAGCCATCCTGGTCAGCCGGCCGCACCCGGAACAGGGGTTCCGGACCTGCCTTGGGGTGCTTCGATTATTCAAGGACCTCGAACCTGATCGCGCCGAAGCCGTGGCGGAATACGCCGTCGCGATCGGTGCGCTCACCTACAAAAGCCTCGCCTCGATCGTGGCCAACAGGCTCGATCGTTCCACCACCGCAGCGGGCGAGCCCCAGGCGGTCATTACCCACGGCAACCTCCGTGGCTCCAGCTATTTCCATTGAAAGGGATACCTATGTTGTCGCACCCAACCCTCGATCAACTGCACGACCTTGGCCTGCACGGGATGGCCAAGGGATTCAAGGATCTTGCGGCCCAACCTGATAGTGCCAGCCTCGATCACGCCGCGTGGCTGGCATTACTGCTCGATCACGAGGCAACACTGCGCCGCCAGAAGCGTTTTGAACGACGGGCACGGGTGGCCAAGTTGCGCCAGGAGGCCAGCATTGAAGATGTCGATTACCGAACCGCACGAGGACTGGATCGCGCCATGCTCATCAAGCTTGCCAGATGCGAATGGATCCGTGCCAAGCATAATCTGCTGATCACCGGACCTTGCGGCGTCGGCAAAAGCTGGATCGCCTGTGCCCTCGGACAAAAGGCTTGCCGCGAAGATTTGTCGACCGCCTATCATCGCGTCCCGCGGCTGTTCGCCGCATTGGCTCTGGCGCGCGGCGATGGACGATACGCTGCCACGCTCCGCCAGATTGCCCGGGTCGATCTGCTTATTCTCGACGATTGGGGTCCGGAAATCCTGACCGCCGATCAACGCCGCGACATGCTCGAAATCGTCGAAGATCGCCACGATCGCCGGTCCATCATCATCACCAGTCAGGTCCCCGTCGATCGTTGGTACGAAATCATCGGGGACTCGACGATATCATGATGCCTCTCTCCTCGATTCGCTGGTGTGTCGGGCTCTGGCTCTCAACTCCATAGCCTGTTCCTCAGAGAGGTTAATTTGCCATGGCATGCCCTTGGCGAGTTGGTGTCCAGATAGCCAACCCTTACGTAGCCAATCAAAAATCGTTTGGGAGGTGATGCCGAGAACTTCGGCAGCGCCCTGTACCGAATAAGTACCATCCGGCCACTGCCGCGGATTCATTGCACTACCATTGATCTTGACGGTCTTTATATGCCATCTTTTTCGAAGGAGATGGATCGTCTCAGCTGTAAAGGCTGGACCACGAGCCGTGCAAATCCCCTCGGCGTTTAGGACAATTGCAATCTCGGCGTCCATTTTGTTCGAAGTATTTAACTCCCGGATGCGTTTTTGCAACTGATCAGGGTCGGCATGCTGCGTGTAACTTTGCACCCGTCTTTGTAACCAATGCTCACTGGTAGCGCCGGTCTGCCAGACAATTTTCATCCAGACACGGCCGCGCTCCCGCTTTTGATCCAAAAAAACATCGCGGATGACTAACCGCAGCATCTGTTTGCGATCTGCAGCTGTGGTGGTTCCCGCATGCCATACCAAAGGCAGATTCTCTCCCAAAGCCAGGATATCAGCTCGATCTGCCTCGGTGATCATTATTGCCTGTTCGCGGCGCCAAGCATCATGATCCCGTTCAACATCCTCAGCCCGGCGCAACTTCTCTTCCCACAGTCTCTCCAACGAGCGTGCAACAAGACGGTTCTCCGGCTCAACTGCATCATATTGACGGCGGGCGCGGTCGGCTTCAAAACGTGCCCGTTCGCGCTTCAATGTCCATTGACGCTCTAAAACTTGTGATTCTGCCTCAATCTCTCCCAATGAGGCAATCGCCAACGCAATTTGATCCGGCCGTAACGCAAGCAATAGTAGGCGCT
>JAQNCU010000058.1 GCA_029077775.1 Acidocella sp.
TTGAAATGCCGATCATGAAGGCGAGCGCCGCCCCGGATAAAATCGCGGGCAATAACATGACGTAAACCATTTCAAATCTCCGTTTCATTGTTGGGTTTTAACCGTGCCTTTAGTGCCGCGAGTTCGCTCTCGACCTGGTCATCCGCCGCGAGGGCCGCGAATTCATCGGCGAGGGTTTTGGTCTGGCCGAGATCGTAGGATTCGACCTTGCCCTCCAACTCGTCGAGGGAACTCTCGATGGTCTCGAACTTGGCCAGGGCATCGCCCACCCTGGCGTCATGCAGCTTGCCGCGCAGTTTTAACTGCGCCTGGGCGGTGTTGCGGCGGTTGATCAGGCTGCGCTCGCGCAGTTTCGCGTCGGCCAGCTTGGCTTGTAGCTTGCCGATATCGGCACTCTGCGCCTCCAACCCCTCCACCACATGGGCGAGATGCGCCTGCGCGTCTGTCAGACTGGCCGTGACCTGGGCCTTCACCACCAAGGCGGCGCGCGCCAGATCCTCACGCTGCCGGTTCAGAGCGAAGGTGGCTTTGGCCTCCCAATCGTCACGCTCGCGCGTAAAACTGGCGATGCGGCGTTCCAGCTCCCGGCGCTCAGCGATGACACGGACCACACCGGAGCGGACCTCGACCAGCGTGTCCTCCATCTCCTGGATCACCAGCCGGATCAGCTTCGCGGGGTCTTCCGCACGGTCGAGCAGCGCGTTCAGATTGGCGTTTACGATGTCACTCAATCTGGAAAATATCGTCATCTCATCATCCCTTTCGAGGCCATAGGCTGTATGGGATAGGTCTTTGCATCCGCCGTGCCAAAGTCGCGGCACGCGTGAATTATTTTTATCCCATTGAAATGATTTATTTTTTATTTTTGATTGCGTTCATCTGGCAATCATGACAAAACCTGAATGCGATAAATTAGTGAAAAACGCTAAAATATGTCAGAAACTGTCAATCTGGTCGGTGAAAGCCCGGAATTCCAGGCCATGCTGGCGCATGTTTCAGCCCTGGCGCCGCTAAACCGGCCTGTGCTGCTGATCGGCGAGCGTGGCACGGGGAAGGAACTGATCGCCTTCCGCCTGAATTTTTTGTCCGCCCGCTGGAACCGCCCGTTTTTGACGCTTAATTGCGGCGCACTGAGCGAGGGTGTGCTGGATAGCGAGCTTTTCGGCCATGAAGCCGGGGCGTTTACGGGTGCCGTTCGTCGCCGCGCGGGCCGGTTTGAGCTGGCCGATGGCGGCACGATGTTCCTCGATGAGATCGGCAATGCCAACCAGGCGGTGCAGGAAAAACTGCTGCGCGTGATCGAGTATGGCGCGTTTGAGCGGGTGGGCGGGAATGACCGTTTGCAGGTGGATGTGCGGGTGATCGCGGGCACCAATGCGGATTTACCGGCGCTGGCCGCGGCCGGGTCTTTCCGCGCTGATTTGCTGGACAGGCTGGCCTTCGATGTCATCACGCTGCCGCCTCTGCGCCAGCGGCGAGGCGATGTGATGGTGTTGGCGCGGCATTTCGCGGCGCGCATGACCGCCGAGCTTAAGCGCGAGGTGTTTGCGGGCTTCGCCCCACAGGCCGAGGCGGCGTTGAACGCCCATGACTGGCCGGGCAATGTGCGGGAGCTGCGCAATGTGGTGGAGCGCAGCGTTTACCGTTGTGCCGACCCGTCAAAGCCTCTGCGCGAGGTCATCATCAACCCCTTTGCGCCCGATAAGGCTGACGTGCCGGCCCCGGCGGCAGCCACAAAAGCGGCCCCTGTCCCGGCACGGGCATCAGGCAATCTGCGCGCCGATGTGGATGCCTATGAGCGGGCTTTGCTGACGCAAGCCCTGCACGCCGCGCGGTTCAACCAGAAGCAGGCGGCGCTTTCACTCGGGCTCGGCTACCACCAATTGCGCAACGCGCTGCGCCGGCACGGGATTTAAAGCGTCCAGCAACGCCGTTGCCGTGTCTGCCCAGGCGGGCGGGCGGTAATGTTCGGCGATCAGGGCTTCAAGTGCCGCCCGCCGGGCGGGGCTCTCGATCAACCCGCGGATCACGCGGTGCATCTCGTTGGTGTCATCGGGGTCGAAATAGACACAGAACGCGCCCCCGGCCTCAGGGATGGCGGCGTTGCGGGAGGCGGCAACGGTTTTTCCGAAGCACAGGCTTTCGGTCACAGGCAGGCCCCAGCCTTCATAAAAAGCGGGAAACACCGTGAACAGGCACCCGGCATATAAAGCCTGGAGGGCAGGCGCGGATGGCGCGGCGACAACGCGGATATGCCCGGCGAACCCGTCAGTGTCGTGAAGCTGCTGTATGACATCGGTGGCGAGCCATCCGGGCTTGCCCGCGATCACCAGTTCCGGCACCCCGCCTGGCGGCGGATTGCGTAGCAGCGCGCGCCAGACCCGCAGCAAAGCCGCATGATTTTTGCGTATTTCCAACGTGCCAACCACCAGGATATAGGGCCGCGATGGCCGCGATGGGGTGGCCATGACAAGGTTGCCGCCGACCGGCAGCACCAAAGCGGGCGGCGTGTGCAGCCCCAGCCGGGCCATGCAGGCGGCGAGGTCTTGGGCGGTGTGGCCGGAGATGGCGAAAACCCGGTCAGCCTGGGGGACGATATTGCGCAGCCAATGGCTGAAATCCTCCACCACGGATGACCGGCACCATTCCGGGAACAGCTCAGGGATCAGGTCGTAGACCAAAAGCGCGAAACGGGCTTTTTGCGCCCGCAGCCCATGCAAAAGCGAAGGCGCATAGGGCGTGTTCCACCCCGCCCCCAGGCAAACCAGCCAATCCCCGGGGGCGAAGGCGATCTCGGAGCCGCCGAGGTCGCAATCATCAGCGCTGGTCACCCCATCCCAGCCTGGCGCGCGCAGGGCCGGGTGCAGGCAGGCGCGCCACAAATCACGCGCCGCCTGCCCGGCGATTTTGCCCGAAAGACGCAAGGCCGCCAGCGGGCGGTGGAACTCCGGCGGCAAAGACCGCAGGCGCTGACGCAGCCGCAGGGCACCACGCGGGACAAGTGGCCTGGGGTGATCCTGCGGCAAGGCAATGGGTGATGGTGGCATAGCCTGTGCCGCGCGATGGATGAAGCCCTCCAGCGCCGGAAATGAGATCGCCCGGAAGCCCAACCGGTTGGCACTCTGGCGGCAGAATTTTATCTCGTCACTGGCACCGGCCAGTGTGAACATAGCCCGGCAGGTCTCGAAGCTGAGACGTTGGATGCCTGTGGGGGTGGGGGTATCGCGGTGAAACGCGATGAGATCATCGACATCGAACCAGATCGTCAAAGCCACCCTCCAATTTAGGGTTGTGTTTAGCCGAGGTTATTCGTTCAGAGGAAGTAAAATTTACGATATCGAAACAAAATACGCTCGATTGATGAATTGCGGCAGTTTGGATAGGTTCGCACCATGGATCAGAGATTTCGCCGCGCCGCCTGGGCTCTCACATTTACCGTCGCCACGGCGATGCCCGCTTTGGCGGCCGCCCTGCCCTCTCGCGCCGCCGGGCTTTGGCAGAGCACCACCAGCGTGAGCGGGCCAGATGGCAAACCGCTTGCCAATGCGGCTAATGTGGTCACGCTGAGCTGTGTGGACCCGGCCACCGATACGCGGTTTTTCACCAGTGGGGAGAGCCAATGCGCGCAGCTTTCGATTGGCGGCAGTGGTGCCGATTACACCATTGACGGGGTGTGCAGCCAGCAGGGCAAGACCGTGCAAATTCATGAAACCCTGGATTATGCCAGCCCGCAGGCGGTGACCCTGCGCGCCACGCTCGATTCCGGAAATGGTGCGGTTGTCGTGGTCTCGCATATGCAGTGGCAGGGTAAGTGCCTGGCCGGGATGCAGCCGGGTGACGAAGGGGACATGCAAGACGGCGTGTTCAACAAGACCGACAACATCAACGACGCCTTCAATCAGTAACCAGGCGGCAAAATTCGCGGTCATCGCGGCGCTTGGCTTCGCCTCCGGCCTGCCGCTGGCGCTTTCGGGCTTTACGCTGCGCATGTGGCTGGCCTCGGACCATCTGGGGCTCGGGATGATCGGGCTGACCGCCAATATCGGGCTGGCTTATACGTTGAAATTCCTCTGGGCACCGGTGTTCGACGAGGTCCGACCGCCGATTCTGGGCCGCAGACGGGGCTGGCTGATCTCTGTTCAGGCGCTGTTGCTGGCCGCCATCATCGCGCTGTCGTTCAGCAACCCGGCGCACCATGTCGGCATCACGCTCGGCATCGGCGCGGTGGTCGCGTTTATTTCGGCGAGCCAGGATATCCTGATCGATGCCTGGCGGATCGAGAGTTTCGTGCCGCGCGCGCAGGGGGCGGCATTGGGGTTTTATGTCTGGGGTTATCGGGCCGCGATGCTGGTGTCCGGTGCCGGGGTGATCGCGCTTTCAGTAAAAACGGGGTGGCAAATGGCGATTCTAGGGGTGGCCGTGCTGGCGCTGGTCGGCCCGGTGGCCACCTTATGCGCGCGGGAGCCGATAATTGCGCGAACCAGCGCGCCATCGGGTTTTGCGGCGCGCTTCGCCACCGCCATAAAGGCGCCCTTGGCTGAGTTTCTCAGCCGGCGGGGCGCGCTGGTCATCATCGCTTTTATCATCCTGTTTCGGCTGGGTGAGGCTTTGGCCGGGGTGATGCTGGCCCCGTATTACACCTATCTCGGCTTTAACCGTGTCGCCATCGCCATTGCCAATGGCCCGGTCTCGCTGGCCGCGACCCTGGCCGGTGCGGCGCTGGGCGGGGTGATGGTGGCGCGCTTCGGCGTGGGGCGGGCTTTGATCATCGGCATGGTGTTTCAGACCGTCACCCTGGCGATGTATCCGGCACTGGCGTGGTATCCTGGCCACCCGGACATGCTCATCGCCACCGCCATCGTTGAATCCTTCGCCGAGACGTTCGAGTATGCCGGGTTCCTGACTTATCTCTCGGGCCTGTGCGCGCCGGAATATACCGCCACGCAATATGCCCTGCTTTCATCGCTCTCACCGCTGGCGCTGCACACATTGGGCGGGCTCTCAGGTTTTATCGCCGCGCGTATCGGCTTCGTGCCGTTTTTCACTGTGACAATTTTCGCGGCCCTGCCCGCTTTGGCGGTGCTGGCGGTAATTCTGAAACGCTACCCACCGCAGGAGATGGGACCGTCCCAAGCCGCGTCAGAGCAATGATTGCGCGTGTTTGAGGACCTGCGCGCAGATTTTCTGGGTCAGCGCCGCCTTCAACCCGCCGCCGCCCAAGCTCATCGACTGCCCGTTGCCGGTGCTGAGCAGCCCCTGGCTGCCGCTGGCATAGCTGGGGTTGCTGCTGGGGCTGCTGGAAGCGCCCGTGAATTTGTCGAGCAGGGATTGCTTCGCGGTTTCAGCCGCGCCCGCGGTGCCGCCGCCCAGGTCGTTGTTCTGCACGCAATATTGCAGAACCCCTGCGAGGTTGGTGGGGCTCGCCGCACCGAGCGAGGGCATGGACATCCCGCCGAGGCCGCCGAGATTGCCGAGGCTGCCCGTCCCGCCCGCGCCGCTGCCCATGGCACCTTGCAACATATTCGAGATCTGCGCCTGCGCGGCGGGAGCGCCGATAATCGCCAACAACGCCGCCAGACCCGCTATTTTCAATCGCATCATGTTTCCTCCGTTATCAGTGCAGTCTATCGCGTGATTTCCACGATAACAGGATGGTCGGAAACTGCGAAAATCACCTGCGATACGGCCTGGGCGGTTTGTATCGGGTGATCCGATATCAGGGGGTCGAAGATAGCAATCCGGGCATGGGGGGCGGCAAAGCGCATCGTCTCGGTGATCACGGGGGCCGGGATCTCGACATGTCTCGCCTCGTCCCAAATCTCCGGCTCGCGCCAGACCAGGATATCGACGGTATTGGCGGATTTGCGTAAAACCAGGGTGTAGGGCGGCGGCGATCCGGGAAGCGTGAAGGCAAGCGGGGGCAGCGCCCCGGGTTTTGCCGGCATGGCGCCCGCCGCCAGGATCGCGGTCAGGTTATGCAGCGCGGTAGCCACCGGTTTGGGCGTGTTGTTCGGGTTGAACAGGCCGTACCCATCATAGCCTTGCGGTGACCCGGGGGGGTAGGCGTCCAGCAGTTCATATAAATACACGCGCGAGACGCCGTACCGGGCGGCATCACATAATAAATCAAGTTCGTATTTCGCCTGCACATCCTGGTTGACACCGCCAGGAAGTTTGGGGTCGCTGGAATATCCCGTCTCGGTATAGACAGCGGGGCCGATACCGCGCGGCTCGTTCCCAAGCACGTGTTTGGGGTCGACCCAGCGGGAGGGTGGTTGTGCGTCATTGGGATAAGGGTGCTGGTTGTCATAATCGGCGAGCCCGGCGACAGCTTCAGGTGACGGGCCGGGGCCGTAATCGCCGGCGGCGTAGCCCGTGAAATAATCGACGCTGACACCGGGCAATGCGGGGTCGGCATGCACCGCGCGGTACAATGCCCGCTGCATATCGACCGCCCCCTGCAAACCCGGCACGCCGTTGAAGGTGATGGGGAAATTATTGATCTCGTTCACGCCCTCAACCGCCACGACGCTGCCTGGGGCGGCGTGTGCGAGGCGGTCGATGAGCTTTAATTTGGCCGCCAGCGTTGCGTCGGTCAAATGCCCGGACACGCCCGACAGGATGGTGAAATGCATCCCGGCGGCGGCGAGGCGGATATAGCTCGCCAGCGGGGCGGCGCCGTTCTGGCCATCGGTGATGCTGTCCCGCAAATTGCTGACCCCGAGATAATGCGCATCGGCCAGCATGTTGCCGATATTGGCGTAGGCGCCATCAGTATACGGGATATGGGTGTTCACGCCGATGGCGGCGATGAAGGCGAGGCTCGTCAGACCGCTCATCCGGCCAGCATCGCGGGGGCCGGGATGTCGAGATCATTGTCATCATCCGGTTGATAGGCGGCGCGCACACGGCTTGTGGCGGCGCGGGAGGATCGGGTGAGAGACACCCCGGCGATGGTGCCGAGGAGAATGGCGACCCCAAGCCCGAAATCCGGCACCGGGCTGCTCACCGTTTCAGCGGCAAGCGGGATGATCATGGCGAATTTCAGTGCCGTGGCAACGCCAGCGCGCTGACGGTCATGGCCCGGGTTTCTGAGAAACGCCTGGAGAAACACCATGCCGAGGGTGAACGCGCCGAGGATGCCCGTGTTGCTGACCAGCGCCACCACCCAGTCAGATGACCGCGTGCTGCCCACGCCGACACCCATACCATACGAGGCCGCAACATCAGCCCAGGACACCGCGTTCCAATAGGACCGGACGAGATACGACGTGGTCCCGGTTTTATCGAACACGGTCTCATCGAGCATCGCCATGGACCCACGCAAGAGGGCATCATCGAAGGCCAGAACCAAGGCGGCGGCGAGAATGAGCGCCCCGGCGACCGCGAGTTCGACCGGCAGAGTGGCGCGGCCCACCGCACGCGGGCTGGCCGCGCGGCGGCACCAATCAGCGCCATAGATAACGGCGAACATGGCGATGCTGGCGAAGGCGGTGGTCGATGTCGACAAAAACCCCAGGAGCAGGAGCGCCACCAGCAGGCCAACGCATAAATTACGCTGGACCCCGGCGGGATAAAGCGGACGGAGCATTGCCAAAACCGCGGCCGCGCTGACGCATGCCGGACCATAGGCCGAGGCCTCTGGCATCAGGCCGATCACGCGCTGGTAACCGCCCACGACATTGTCGATGAGGAATGAATAGGTCGCGTTGCGGAACGGCGTGAGCAGCGATTCAAGCCCCAGCCGCTGTGCCGTGATGTCCATGAGCCCGGTGACGACAAGCACGAAGCCGCAGACCAGATACCCGCGCATGATCTGCGCCAGGAACCCCGGCCGTTGCGCGGCATACGCGAACGCCAAAGCCGTGCCCGCGGACAGCGAGAGATACCCCATTTGGCTCACATTGGCGGCGCTGTGGTGCAAAGCTATGGGTGCGAGTTCCCCGCCCGAGGCGCGCAGCGGCATCACCGCGATGCCCGCAAACAGATCCGGCGCGAAGATGGTGCAGACCACGCAAATGAGCAGAAACATCGTCAGCAGCAGAAATTTTTGCGGCCGCAACGCGGCGTCGATCATCCATCGCGCGGCGTGCGGACGGCAGATGGTTTTGACAAAAAACACCGCCGCGCACACCGAATCCGGCTGGATGGTGACACCCCCCGTGAGCGATGGCGGCACCACAGCGAGGCTGCCGATGGCAAGGCTGCCCATGAGCAGATAAAGCAAAACCGGACCACGGGAGACGGCACCCCATAAAAGTAGAACCCAAAAAATCACACCGGGATATGTCATACGCACCAAAATACCTGAATTTATACAAAAAAAGAAATTTAATCTAAATAAATACGAATCGAATGTAAATTTTAATAAATTTGATGTTAACGCGTTTGGACGCGCCGTGTCAAAACAAGTTTTATGTGATGATTGACCCTAAAAAACGGCGTTCAATGGTGCCGACACCCGGGATTGAACCGGGGACCTACTGATTACGAATCAGTTGCTCTACCGCTGAGCTATGTCGGCCGCGCACGCTCAGCCTATATCGGACAGGGTGGCCCGCCGCAACTGCGTCGTGCCACCCTCAACCGTATGGTCGTATACTCAACCCTGGCTGTTATCAGCCCCCTTGCCCACGCCGATGCCAACGATGAGTGCCTGTCCCTGGCGAACAACCCTCAAAAGAACCGCGTGGGCGCCTGATTTGCGCGCCGTGTCGATCGCCGCAACAGCGTCAGCCGGGGAGCTGATAGGCTGCGCGCCGACCCCAACCACCAGATCACCCGGTTGGAGGCCGACCTGGTCCGCCGGTGAGTTCGGTTTCACGCCAGCCACCAGCGCGCCTGCCGCGTCACTCGGCAGGTTAAGCTGCGCGCGTGCATCCGGGGTCAGCGGTGCGAGTGTCAGCCCCAGGGTGGCGTGCCCGGCATCGGGACCAGATGGGCCATTGCCACCTTGCTGGAATGCAGCATCGGGGTTGCTCGGCATGGCTGCCACGGCAACCCGCATGGTCTCGGCCTTGCCCGCGCGCACAAGGCTGATTTTGGTATCATCGCCAGGGGCGACATTGGCGATGCTGGCCGCGAGGTCGCTCGGGTTCTTGATCGGTTGGCCATTCACCGCGGTGATCACGTCCATCGGTTTCAACCCAGCGCGGAAGGCCGGGCTGCCCTTTGATACCGCCGCCACCAATGCGCCATCGCTCGCCGGATCGCCGCTGCCCAGGCCCAGCGCCTGCGCCACAGGCGGCGTGATCATCTCGGCCTCAACGCCCAGATAGCCGCGCACCACCTTACCATTAGCGACCAGCTGGCTGACCACGCGCTTGACCATGTCGGACGGGATGGCAAACCCGATCCCGACCGAGCCGCCGGATGGCGATAATATGGCGGTGTTGATGCCGATCACGTTGCCGCGCTGGTCGAATAGCGGCCCGCCGGAATTGCCTTCATTGATCGGCGCGTCGATCTGGATGAATTTGTCATACGGCCCATCACCAATATCCCGGCCCAGGGCCGAGACGATCCCGGCGGTGACCGTGCCGCCCAGCCCGAACGGGTTGCCGAGGGCGACCACCCATTCACCGGGCTCGACATCCGCCGAGTTACCCAACTGCACATAAGGCAGCGGATGCCCGGCATTGATCCGCAACACCGCGAGGTCGGTCTTGGGGTCGGTGCCGATCACCTTGGCCGGGTAGCTCACCCCGTCTGACAGCGTAACGCTGACGGTTTTGGCATCTTTGACCACGTGGTTATTGGTCACGATAATACCGGACGGGTCGATGATGAATCCGGAGCCTTTGGCCTCAACCGGCTGCGGGGCCTGGTTCATGCCCGGCATCATCCCGAAGGGAAAGCCCGGCGGGAAACCGGGGATCTGCGGCCCGCCGCCACCCTGGCCACCATCATTGCCGGATTGATCATCCGAGGTCTGATCGAGCATCAGATGCACATCGATCGAGACCACGGCGGGTGTGACCTGTTTTACAAGATTGGTGAAATCCCCAACCGGGGTATAGTTTTTCTGGACGGCGGCCGAGGCGTTGAGCGCCGGGTCAGGGGTTGCGGCCCGCGCATCCAGGCCTCCCAGGGATGCCGTCGCCAAGACCAGCATGCCAAGGGCCGTGCCGCGCTTCAATATCGTTCGCATTGGTTCATCTCTCTCCAAGGGAGTGGTTTCATATCACGCCAGATTGTCTCTCTCACCGCCAACTCCCACTGCCATATCTGCGCCATGGAAAGGCCGAAAAGCCGAAAGACAGTTACTTAAATATCACACACAACTGAAATCTTCGACCTGCCCAGCCAATTCGTTACAATTTTTCACGGTCCGCGACAAGCGTGCCCCGTTGAGGTTATGCGCGGCTGGCGACATCCACCAGAACCAGTTCAACCTCGCCGCGGGCTTCAATCTTGATCTCAGGCTCCTGGATGATCGCGACACCGTCGCGTTCCCCTGCGAGATGCCCGTTTACCAGAACCTCCCCGCTGGCCGCGACGAGATACGCCGCCCGACCCTCGGGCAGATGGTAATGCGCAACCTCGCCTGTGCGCAGGCGGGCGGCCATCACCGCCGCATCGGCGTAAAGCGGCAACGCTCCCGCCGCGCGGTCCGCCGCGCGCCCGCTGGCCAGGATTTGCAAGCCGTCACCCGCAGCGCGCGGCATCTCCCGCGCCCCCCAGCCGGGCCGCACGCCCATTTCATCGGGGCGAATCCAGATCTGGAACAGCCTCGTCGCCTCATGCTCCTGGTTCATCTCGGCATGGGTGATGCCGGTGCCCGCATGCATCACCTGCACATCTCCCGCCCTGGTCACACCGACATTGCCCAAACTATCTTTATGCGTGATCGCGCCAGCGCGCACGAAGGTAATGATCTCCATATCCCGATGCGGGTGCGCGCCGAACCCGGTTTGCGGCGCGATCTCGTCATCGTTCCACACCACCAGCGCGCCGAACCCCGTGCGCGCCGGGTCGCGGTATTGGCCAAAGCTGAAATGATGCCGGGCGTTCAGCCATTCATTTTTAAACGCGCCCAGCGTGGAAAATCCGCGAACCTCGATCATGTACCAGTCCCTGCACTTGTATGACAGATTTAATATGGCACGGGGTTTTTACGAGTCCCGCTCCATCAGGCCTGATCTTACCGGCCCAAATCTTCCCGGCGCAAAACATCGAGCGCGAGCAGCGCCCCGTCGCGCTCAAAATGCCAGAATGTCCAACCATTGCAGGAAGGCGCATTCTGCACCGCCGCCCCGACCTTATGGATCGAGCCGCGATGCGCGCCGGAGACGAGGTTGCCCTCGGCGGTGATCTCGGCGGCCACATGCCGGGCTTTGTCAGTAAGCTGCGTGCCGGGCTTCAGGATACCGCGCTCGACGAAGCTGCCAAAGGCGATGCGCGGGGTCTCCCGCCCGGTCGGCGGGGCGCGCACGGCGCTCGCGGGGGCGGCGCTTTCCGCCCGGAGCCGACCCCACGCCGCTTCGACATAGGCGGGATGGCGCTCAATACCAATGAAATGCCTGTGCAGCCGCTTGGCCACGC
>JAQNCU010000459.1 GCA_029077775.1 Acidocella sp.
CCGCACAACGGAATTTGGACATAAATTGCTGACGGATTGGACAGAAAATACTGAAATCGACACCCGCAGCAAACGCACAAACTCAAGTTCCGTCGCCTTGTTGCCGCGGCCTCGAATGCGGGACATTAGCGCCGAGCGTTTACGTTTGCTGAAAACGTCAGTCACACATTTTCCCACCCAACTGACCGTCCGCCGGCTTTGGCCTCAGGCGTGTTTGAGCAGACCACGCAAGGGCCGCTCCAGGCCGTTGCCGCGCCTTGCCGGCAAATGTTCATCTCTTACCTGCTTCTCAGTCGGCTTCTCGATGGCCGCCAAGCGTTCGAGCACGGCCCTCACGACGAGTCTTTCTTCCTTCGTCGCCACCCGCTCGAGTTCAAACAACAATTCTTCAATGGTCCACATATGGTGAAGAGTTGAACTGCGGACCACCTTCAGGTCCGCCAATGTCTTTGGCCTCACCCGGATCGTTTCTGAGTCCCGCTGTTTCTCTGCGGGATGCACGACGCTCTGCTTTCCACCCTCAGTCGCCGGAGGAGCCGCCGTCGATTGCGACCGCCGATATGCCGCCTGCGCCATCTTGATGACAGGCGCGATGGCCTGTTCCATCTGCTCCCGTAGCTGCCGCGGAATCTGCACGCGCATTTTGGCCACATTGATCCGAAATGCTTCATCCAGGCGCGGATCAAATCGCACTGCGACACGCGCAAGCTTCGTGTGCTCGTCGAGTGTACGCAGATTGCTCCATCCCCCGCTCTGAACCATCCGATCCGCGCGATAAATGTAAAAACCCTGTTGTCGGTTCCAGCGCAGCGATCCCGCCGCAGCGGCATGGGCTGCCGGCGTCGAAAATTCGTTTTGATGAGGCAACACGTAAGGCTCGATGGTAACGATGCCCTTTACGCCATCGTGATCGTAGTGAAGTACGATCGGCGGGACGGACGCCGTTGCCTTTTCGCCGCGGACAAATGGATCCCACGCCCGCAATGATTTGCCATTCACCGTTATTCGCAGCCGACGCCGGCCGCCCTCTCCAGCAAGGTACCGGTGGAACACCATCGCCAGGTGTTCCTCCAATTCCACGCACATCGTCGCAAGGCGTTTCTTGATCATCCCCCCATAGGGATGCTTGAATCCCAGCATCCGATCAAGCCTGCGCCAGAGCACGACAGTACCCGTATGCGTCTTCAGCGGCTCCCGCAGCAGATCGGCGTGTTCGTGAGCCCCAATCTCCAATATCTCCCACGAATCGGTTTCCAAAATATGAGCGAGATCCCATGCGTAGGCGGAAATCTGCTGCTGTTTAGGGTTGGACCGGCTTGCCACCAACAGATGCTGGCATTGGCTCATAGAAGCTGTTTTGAGACCAAGGCCAAATTTGCCCAGCGCCTTTCGCTCGTCATACTCACGGGTAGCGCCGTATCTCAATGCTTCGCGAACCTGTGCGGGCTTCATGCCGATGCCATCGTCGCAGATGCGCACCCAGGAGTCGTCGGCATCAGTGCGCACGTCGATTGCAATACGCGAAGCTCCAGCCTCGATCGAGTTGTCGACAATGTCCGCGACGGCAGCCGGAAAGTCGTAGCCCATATCGCGTAGCGAGGAGATTAATCTCCGCGCCGAAGGTATCAATTCGTGATTTTTCTTGCCCATTCCGATCTCCGGTTCTTCCTGCACCATTCCCAGCCTGAGACTTGCGCGTCTGAGTAGTAGTACTCGTCGAAACGCAGTTGTCCGTCCCGGAAGCGTCTTTCGGCCTCGCGCGCGAGTGGTACAAGCTGTGTCGGCCATCCACTCACTACATAGGCCGGCGCTGCAATCTGCGGCGCCACAGCCGCCAGCAGCGCAGTCATATCCACCTTTTCCGCGATCTCATCGCCGTTGTCGACGACCCCGTCGGGGTGCAGCCAGTTGTGTAGGAAGCCGACCGAGAACCACGCCTTTTTCAAATCGCCCATCGGCAGGTTTCTTAGTCTGTGCGATCCGGCGGGCACGTCGATCGCCGGGCCGAGCCATTCGACGGCTTGTTTCGGTGACACCGGCATCGGCGAGAGCGCCCGTGCGGGTAGTGCGGCACTCAAATATTGTTTCACACCCCGGCCGATCGTCTGCCCCAAAAGCGGAGGCACAGCGTTGCCGATCAGTCGATATGCGATCAGCTTCGAGCTAGGGAATAGAAACCAATCGGGGAATGTTTGCACACGTGCCGCTTCCCTAACCGTGAGCGAACGGCGCTGCGTGGGATGGACGTACATCAGCCCATCTTTGCTTAAATGCGCAACTATGGTCGAACAAAGTTGATCGCGGTGCTGGCGCGT
>JAQNCU010000460.1 GCA_029077775.1 Acidocella sp.
GTTGGCCGCGTTTAATCTGCGTTTGGGGCTGGAGCGTGAATGGCTGCGCCGCCATGGCGTGAGCGAGGGCTGCGCGATGCTGGCGGCTGCCCGGGCGGCGGCGATGTTCATCGGCGGTGAGGCCGACCGGCTGGATGCGCATGCATTGGCGGCGCTGCCCGCCTGGGTGGCGATGATGGCCGCCGAAAAGCTGCCGTCCGCCGCCGCCATGGCGGCGCATTTTACCGCCGATGCGGCGGAGATCGCGCTGGTTCGACAGGTCTGGCAGCAGCTCGGCACGGTTGACGCGCTGATGGAGACCGGCGGGGATATAAGGCTGGCGCGTGACCCGCAAAGCGCGTTGAACGGCTATGGGTGCAGCCACAGGCCCCGGCCCTGGGCGATTACGTTTGCCTCCTCCACCGCGTCGTCATCGTCGAGCCGGGGGTATGTGGCCGCCGACCGGGCGCGGTTGCGCCACACGCTGGCGCTGTTGCGCGGGGCGACACGGCGGGATGCGAGCCTGGACACGCTGGCGCGCGTGCGGCGGGGTATAAAGCGGTATTTCGGGCTGGCGCGCGGCACGCAGATTGTGCTGGCGGCGTCCGGCACTGATACTGAACTGCTGGCGCTGGCGCTGGCGCACATGGAAGGTGGCGGGCAGTCTGTCCGCAGTGTTTTGATCGCGCCCGAGGAGACCGGGCGGGGCGTGCCAGCGGCGGCGGCGGGGCGGCATTTCGCGGTGGATACCGCGCGCGGGCATGATGTGGTTTTCCAGGCACCGATTGCCGGGTTTCGGGCCGATACGGATGTGAAGGCCATTGCCTTGCGCGATGATGCGGGGGCGGTGCGCCCGATGGCGGTGGTGGAGGCGGAGATCATCGCGGCGGTGGGGCAGGGGATCTATGAGGGTTGGCGTGTTGTGTTGCACGCGCTTGATTTGTCGAAAACCGGTTTACTGGCACCCACGCCGTCGTTTCTCGCCGGGTTGCGGGCGAGGTTTGGCGGGGCGTTCGATCTGGTGGTCGATGCCTGTCAGACACGGCTCTCGCCCGCATCCCTGCGCGCATATCTGGCGCTCGATGCCGTGGTGCTGGTGACGGGATCGAAATTTTTCACAGGGCCGCCTTTTGCCGGGGCGGCGATTTTACCGCCACGGATCGCGAAGCGGCTGCGTGGCGCGACTTTGCCAGCCGGGTTGGAGGCGTATTTCGGGCGCGATGAGTTCCCCGAACAGTGCCCCGCCGCGCAAGGGCTGCCGCCCGCCGGGAATTATGGTCTGGCGTTGCGCTGGTGCGCGGCGCTGGCGGAAATGCGGGGCTTTGCGCGGACCGATGCGCAAGCGCGCGTGGCGATTCTCGAACGGTTCGGCGATGTTGTTCGCGCGGCGGTCGCGCGGATGCCGGCCTTGGCGTTGTTGGCGGCACCGCCGATCAACCGCGCGGCGGCACAAGACTGGGAATGCCTGCCGAGTATCTTCAGCTTTTCAATCCGCGCCCCGCATGAGCCTGCGCGCAACCTGACCCCGGATGAGGCGCGCGCGGTATATCGCTGGCTGAACGCCGATCTGTCCGCCGTGATTCCGCATAAGGCGGCGCTGGCGCGGCGGATTTGCCATATCGGTCAGCCAGTGCCGTTGCCGCAGCCTGATGCCGGGTTGCAGGGGGTGTTGCGGGTATCAGCCGGGGCGCGGTTGTTCTCGGGTGAGCCGTCGCACCGGGCGTTGCGCGGGCAGGCCCGGCTGGCGCGGGAGTTTGCTGATCTGACGCTGGTTTTTGATAAAATTGGGTTGATATTGGCGCATTGGGAGGCGTTATGCGCGGCGGACCCCAAGCCATGCTACCGGCCCGGCACGCGCAGCGGGGGGAAAACTTGACAAAGCGGGGGAATGGTTTGCCTGTTCGCGTGGGGATTGTCCAAAAAATATAGATAATAGGGAATTGCCATGAACATCACCACGCGCCTTGCGCCGCCCGGCATGTATCCGGTTTTCGAGCAGCAACGCGCCATGGCGCTGAAGCTGCGCCTGAGTGATGCGGCGGCGCGGATTGCCCGGTTGCGGCGGCTGGAGCGTGTGGTACTGGCGCATAAGCTTGAGATTTATGAGGCGCTGGCAGCGGATTTGCACAAGCCCGAGGCCGAGGCGGATTTGTCTGAGCTGATGCCCGTGCTCTCTGAAATCCGGCACACGATCCGCCATTTGCGCGGCTGGATGAAAACGCGCCGCGTGGCACCCACCATGGCGATGCTGGGAACCCAGGCGCGCATCCGCTATGAGCCCAAGGGGGTGACGCTGATCATCTCGCCATGGAATTACCCGATCAATCTGACACTC
>JAQNCU010000059.1 GCA_029077775.1 Acidocella sp.
GAAGACTGGCCCTTGTTGATTGCCGCCGAGCAGAAGACCAATCCGCGCCTCATGGAAACGATCGGCGCACTTGATCTGGTGCCGGTGGCGCGGCGCGTTTCCGGGCCGGGGGCAAGCTACCTCATGGCCCCCTTCACGCATGTCAGTCCAGAACGGCCGAGCCGGTTCAGTGCAGGGGCTTATGGCGTGTTGTATGCCGCGCGGACATATGAGACGGCTCTGCTTGAAACCATTCACCACCACGCCCGCTTCATGGCACAGACCAGCCAGCCGTCTGGTTGGACATCGCAATTCCGGGAGCTTGTGCTGGATATTCGGGCCTCACTTCATGACCTGCAGGGTGGAATTGATGCCTTCCTGCCCGCGTTGGATCCGGATGATTACGCGATGGCGCAACAATTGGCGGCGGCGTTGCGGGGCAGTGGGTCTGACGGGTTGGTCTACCCCAGTAGGCGTGATCCTGACGGTGTTTGTGTAGGGCTATTTTACCCGGACCTAGCCACTCCGCCTGTGCAAGGACGCCATCTTGATTATCACTGGGATGGTGTTCGCGTTGATCTGGTCCGCGATGCAGGGACGGGAGGGGTTTTTCGGGTGAAGGAATGCTGAAGAGGGCGGAAGCAAACAAGGGCTACACATGTTCACGGGCATTTTGCGAAGCGACATCCTTCAGCCCACCCGGGGTTTTTGGGAGCCAATGGGTAGTTTGGGTACGCTTCGCGTTAAATGGTGCGGGCGTTGTGTGTAGGCTAACCAATTAGGGCATTTTGAGCCAAAGATTGAAACGATCGAGGATTTTTAAGTGTATTATTTAGGGTAGTGCACATGCAATTTCGAAAGATATAAGAATACGTTTGACTAATTTTAATTCTGTTCCGTCTCATAACCTGAAGGTCCCTGGTTCAAATCCAGGTCCCGCAACCAGAAATTAGCCCGTTATCTTAACGAGATAGCGGGCTTTTTAACGCTTGCCCATGGGAGGTGACGGCAGATCCGTTGGAAGGTGCCATCCTTCGTTAGCCATCGATCAATAGTTAGGCTCTACCCGCCGATACTGTTTTTCGACTAAGCACCGCCACACGGATGAACGTTGCGATGATGCGCCACGAGGCGCGGATCGTCCCGCTCACTGAGCCTGCAACTTTGGATTTGCCGCCCGCGCGGCGACGGTAAGGTAGTGGTACTTCCAGAATACGCAAGCCGTGACGTGCCGCCTTGATCTGCATTTCGATATTCCAGCCATAGGTCATTTCCTGCATGTCCAACCGGTAAAGCATATCGCGCCGGATCGCCCGGAAGGCGCACATGTCGGTATAACGCACGCCCGTCAGCATGCCGATCGCAAAGCCCAGAACATGTCCGGCGACAACCTGGTGAATGCTGATGGAACGTGGTTCGCGAAGATGACTTGCACGCGCAACAATGACGAAATCCTGATCGCCATTTTGAATGGGTGCCACGAGTTGCTCGAGTAGATCGGCACGATCGGCGCCATCGCCGTCCATGAAGACAATGATGTCACAATTTCCGTTGGCGGCGGATACGGCAACCGAGCAGGCGCGGCCGTAACCGCGCTCATTCAGCTCCACCACATATGCGCCCTGCGCGCGCGCAGCTTCCTGTGTGCCATCCGTACTGCCGCTATCTGCAACGATGATTTCGGTTACAAGTGATTTCGGAAGCTCGGCGATGACATCGCCGATCGCCTCTACCTCGTTCAGTGTCGGGATGATGACGGTAATGCCAGGCAACCGGGTTACAGGCTCCAGCGCATGCCGCAGCTTTGGCAAGGTTTTGGTGGTGCATCCGTCAAAAGTGTTGTGCGAAAGTCGCGATAGGCGGGGCTGTTCCAGATCTCGCGCAGACTCTGCTGGGTTGCATCACCCAAAGTATAATTCTCATAACCACGCGCTGAAAACGGCGCGATACAACAAGGGAGTGCGCGGCCATGAGCGGTAAAATACATCAGCGACCATGGGCGTCGGCATGTCGACCAGGGCTGCTCATTCTCCGTGGCTTTCAGGCTCAGCCCCGGCTCCGTGGCACCGGAAGCGTTGAGGCGCACACCGAGCGATGCAGCAACGGCTTGCGCCGCGCGCACGGCTTCATCCTCTTCCGACTGCGTATGCTCGAAGAGCGCGGATTCGGAGCGGGCCAGGCCGAAGCCGGCATCATCGAACACCAATCGTTGCAGATGCACCTCCCCAACGCCGATCTGTGCGGCCAGTTGCACGAAAGCGGGCAGCTGCCCGATCGTTTCCTTCAGCCCCGTCAGCCACATTGAAACCAGCGGGTTCGTGACACCCATCTCCTTCTGCAGCGCCGTGAAACTGCTGATGTTGCGAACGATACGGTTGAACATATCCTTGCCGCGGACAGCGAGAAACGTTCTGGCGTCGGCCGCGTCAAGGGAAACGCGCAGTTCATCAAGCCCGGTCTCGATCAGCTCGCGCTGCTTGCGCGGCGTCAGCAATGTACCGTTGGTGTTGAAAAGCGTATAAATTCCGCGATCCTTCAGATACCGGATCATCCGGGGAAGGTTTTTTACCAGCATGGGCTCACCCACGCCATGCATCACCACACGGGCGACGTTTGGAACCTGATCGATAATGGAGGTGAACAATTCCCAGCTCATATCCGCCGGCGGCTCGAGATCCTCGAATGTGCGCGGACAGGTCTCGCAGAGGAGATTGCAGCGGTTGGTGACCTCCAGATAAAGGCAGACAGGTGGCGAAGCCGCCTCCGCCGTGCGTGACTCTCCCACGGCCTCAAAATAGCGGCGCGGGTCCTTTATGGTCGTCACATTCACGTCCTATCTCCTTCAATCAATTTCATGTGCGAGACCTTGACGGATATTGTCCCTGCCCGTGCATCCCGCAATGCTAAAACCACGAATGGCACGTATATGAAGGCCGGCCAGAACAGTTTCGTGTGGATCGCGTTGAGATAGAGCAGGAAAGTGGCCGTTACGAGGTAAAGTACGCTCGACCATGGCATGATGCAGGCAGGAATCAGCAGCCAGCAATAATACCATGGATAATGCGGGGAGAGTCCCACAAACAAGATGCAGCCAAGCAGCAACGCGCGTTGGGCCGTGATCTTGGTTGCTGCCACGCCAACCGGGGACAGATGCCTGCCGAACACCATGACTAAGCTCAGACCCAGCAATATGGCGGCCAGAAAGAGCAAATATATTTTTGACGCATAAGGCGGCAGAGTGACAACATGACCAAGAACGGCAAGCAGAAATATGCCATGCCCGTTATCGATGCCTTCCTGCGCGGTGTAGCCGCTGAGGAATCCGAACACTGCTCTGCCGACAGAGAGATATGGCGCATAGAGCATGACGATGACGGCAATGAAGATAACGGCAAATTTCCAGTCCCATCGCCGCCACAAAGCGGGCAGTAAAATCACTGGCAGAAATTTCGTGAGTACGGCCGCAGCGAGCGTTGCAGCACCCCAACCATTTTTACTTTTGCACACCGCCAGAAACGCCAAAGCGATAAAGCAGATCGTAATCGCATCCACATGGCCGCTGCCCGCAAACTCCCAGATCGGCACCGGGTTCCAGGCGTAGATGAGAATCCGCGCGCGCGGCAGTGCAGCATGGTCCAGAATTCGGATCATTGCCCATATACCGGTCCCCTCCAACACCAGCATCGCAATCTTCATGGCCAAGACGGGCGGAATCGCAAGCAGCGCGCCAATGCGGGAGGCAAAAAAGAAAATTAATTCCGCGGCGGGCGGATAAATCGTATGGGCATAATTGGCACGGTTGATGTTGGGAAACACCGCCGTATCGCGCAGGAAGGCCAGATGCGAATCGTCCGGAATATAGCGATAGGGATTGATCCCTGCCGCCTGTACCCAGCCGTCCCAAATATAGCGATATATGTCATTCGACAAGAATGGCGGGAAAATGACGACCATCAACCGAAACACGCCAGCAAAGCCCAATATGATCCAGATCGTCCGCGCCGATATCGCACCACGTAGAACGAACACCACCGAGCCGAAGTAGATCAAACCTTGCACACAGCCAAGAATAACGAAATGATCAAGCGCTTTGCCGTAGCCGATGCCGAATTGCCCGATAACGGGCTGCGGCAACGCCAAGCCGATGGCCGTCAACCCAAGCAGGAGTATCCCGCAAAACGCCAGAGCCATATCTGATTTGCTGTTGCGCAACTAGGCGGTTTTCTTGATGAAGGCATCGAGGTTCAAACCCATCGGTGCCAGAAAAGCATTCGTCGCGGGTGCAGCAAACGGTAAGAGAGAAGGGTCATCCGGGGAAACAGCCGTCTCAAAATCATCGATCAAGCGATATAAGGCCGCAGCGTCATCGACATCATACCAGGTGGGCAGGATAATAAGCTCAAGGCCGACTTCCCGCGCACGTTGCGCGGTTTGCAATGCGACATTCTCTGTACTCCATGCGATGTCCTCGAACAGATATGCGTGCGCAGTTTTAAGGCCCAGCAGATAATAGCCGCCGTCTTCGGCCGGACCGAGCACCGCGCGATCTCCCGGTAATGCCAGGGATGCCGCCGTTCGTGCCAGAATGCTCGTCGGTAGTGTCGGACTATCGGAATTCAACACGACGGCGGAACCGTAGCCCCTGTCCAGTAGCGAGCGTATGGCGTGCAATAGGCACCTTCCAAAACCATGGATACCATCCGGTGAGTCTATGTTGCCATCCGCGAGCACAAGCTGGGTGCCATCGGCAATATGCCCGTCAAACAACGCCTCCAAACCCTGCGGCGCGTAAGCGATAAAGCCCTGAATTGAGGCCATGCGGCTAGCCGCCACTATATTCTCGGTGATATCGCGCAGAAAAGCTGCGCTCAACCCCGCGGCCTGTTCGGACGTCAACGGTGGCACGAGCCTAGTCTTCGACCGCCCCGGCTGTGGAACTTTGGCCATTACGGCAATCGCACATGTCGCTGCGTGCGGCAGATCGGTCATATGCGTATCTCCATCGCCACTCGCCCAGCGATCGCGATCAGCGTTAGAGCGCTATCTGCGCTATTAGCTTCGCCTTTTTCAAAATCCCCTTCAATCTGGCCCATCTGGTTTGTCACCTGCGCAAAACACAGCACTTTCTTTCCGCGGGCTTTTGCGAAAGCATAAAGGGCGGCTGCTTCCATTTCGACAGCCAGAATACCTTCCCTGCGCGCGGCCGCGATTGCCGCCTCAGTCTCACGAAATGGCGCATCCGTCGTCCAGGTTGCGCCCGGATGGACATGCTGGCCGGCTGCCAGCAGCGCTGCCAGGACCGGCTGGGTTAATGTTGCGTCGGCTTGAGCATAACGAGACGGTGCCAGGTAATGGTAACTGGTACCCTCATCACGGAGCGCTCGCTCTATGAGAATAAAATAAGGGACTCGCTCGGATGCGATAATCTGGCCGGCTGAAGAAAGGCTGATCAGTAATTCGCACCCGGATGCAAAGGCTTGCTCGGCCAATAAAACCGAGAATGCGGCGCCTACCGCACAGCCGATGATGCCAAACCGTATTCCGGCCTCTTGGAATTCATACATCTTTGTGTGGTAGCAAGCCCAGGATTCGCATATTGCCGTCCGGCCTGCTTCCTGCAATTGGCTGACCAGATCACCATCAGGGTCCAGAATGCAGATATTCGGCACGGGTGATACTGCCAGATTCTTCTGACGGCGAGCCTCACGGAGCATGTTTTCCGCTAAAAATACGGAAGGCGCGTGGTGATCCTTTGAATCCAGTATTGGAGTCGAGCTTTGCATCGGCTCGATCAATGACCATACTTGATCGATTGTCGCAGACTGATTCATGTTAAATTCCGCTGAACCAGTTATAGCCACGATCCACCCAGAACCCGCCCGGATTGCGATTGGTCACGTAAATCGCCGTGACGAATTTCGGGTTTTTGAATCCCAGCTTGGTGGGGATTCTGATTTTGAACGGAAATCCGTATTTCGTCGGCAACAGATCATCCGAGAGTTTGAATGCCATGATCGTCTGCGGCTGCAGCGCCGTCGGCATATCTATGCTTTCATAATAACCATCCGCACAGACAAAACCAACATATTTGGCCGTCGTGTCCGCTCCGATACGGTTAAGAAAGACTTTTAGCGGCGTTCCTGTCCACTTACCGATCATGCTCCAGCCCTCGACACAGATATGCCGTGTTACCTGGCTCTTCTGGGGTAGTGCGTAGAGTTGTTGAACACCCCAAGGCCGTTTGTCAGCGATCAATCCGGCGAGTTCGAGTTTGTACGCCGAAGCTTTGATGACCGGCGCCAGTGCTGCCTGATACCACGCATTGTAGCGAAAGTCTTTCACCGCCATGCTCTCAGGATATTCCGGCGCAAGTTTGGTTTCGCTGAACAGTTCCTCCTGGACAAAATTATTCCAGCGGGAGACACGTGCAAACATCTGCTGAACGACATCATTGTCACTGATATCGCAGCCGGTCAGTAGCGTCAGGGCACCGAGACTCATTCCGTTTCGGACAAATTTTCTACGATCAACATCCACCAGAAGTCTCGGGCGCTCGGTAGCGGGCTTGTCCGGCAAAGGGATGGTCCTGTTCTTTTTCTCATTTCTCGGCATAGGGGGGCGGCTCCTTAGAATGGATGGGGTGGGAAGCGCGGCCAAATACCATGGCGACAAGAGTTTTCGGGACAAGGATAACGAGAGCAACGTGAACGACGATGAACAGGCATATCGCCGCCATGAAGAGGAAGTGCAGAACACGTGCGGTCGGATAGCCGCCGAACAACGCTGTCAACCAGCTTAGTTGAACCGGTTTCCAAATAGCAAGACCGGTCAGAAACATCATCAGGATTGAAAAAAGTACCCCCCAATAGGCCGCGCGCTGTACAGCGTTATACTCACCCAGCCGATGCGGCAGCCGGAAAGTCGCTGCCGCGATAAAATCCCGGATCACGCTGCGTGGTGTCACAGGCAACAGGTGACGCCAGAAATGACCCGAAATAATACCCTGCGCCATAAAAAGCAGGTAACTGGCAAGCAGCAGCCACATGCCCGTAAAATGCCAGTTCAGCGCATTGGCGACACCGGGATCCATATGGGCAATTTTCGATTGCATCGGATCGCCACCCAATGTCGCCCAGATCGGGAAACGGTAATAGCCGAAAATTGGATCGGAGTCATAGATTCGCCATCCGCTGCCAATCATAATGATGACCGCCAGCGCCTGCATCCAGTGCGCGATACGTACCAGCGCAGGGTGCTCCTGAATCTCATGTGTTGAAGGATGCGGATTTGTTCGTTTCAATTTCATGATACGATCTCTAACCCTTTTGCACGAAGGACAGCACTTCCCTCGGTACTACGCATCACGCTGAGCGCCGCCTGCGCGTTCGGACTTACAGCCTTGGCATTCACCGCAGCCGCGTAATTTGTCAGAGCAGGATCAGCTGTCAGGCTTGCGAGAACTATCAGGCGTTCATCCGCCTTGACATCCGTCAGATAAACGAGGCCGATATCCACAATGCCGGTGGTTATGAGGAATGCGACGTCCGCCGTGTTGGCACCGCCGATTACACGATTACCGGCAGCGCGCGTGAGGCCGTTATCATCAAGAACCGCGCGGCCATCAAGACCAGAGGCAACCGTGTTGTCGGTCACCGCTATTCTAGAGCTCGCCAGCACCACCTCCGGTCCCGCCTTATCCTTGGCGGCCAAACCGCTGCCTGCCAGACTGGCGAGCACGAGTTGATTTGCAAACCCATCGACACGCGTCTCTTGTTTGACCAGCCCCGAACTGACAGCAAAGTCCATGGCGCCGCTCAATGTGAACAAAACGTCATTACGGGTGTGCCGTTGGATTTGCGCCAACATCAGCATCGCCGGTGCAGACAATACGCTTAAAGGAGCACCGGCCTGCCGCCTCGAAATTCTGTCGAGAGACCGCATGGCCGGGCCCAGTGTCGGATCACAGAAGACCGTAACGCCGGGTGGTACGATGTTCGCCGGAGCGGTGTTCATGACAAATCCTCACGAGACGAGAGTGTATAACCGGCCGATTTTAGAGTCTGGCGCGAAAATTGGCTTCCGGCGCAGCAAATGGTCCAGCCCAAGACTCCGCCCGGCGCCGTCGGCTGCGAACATGCCATGCGCGCACATGATCCCGACATAGGTCCATACCCATTCGGTTGGATCATTATAAAGCCCGATCAACAAGTTGAAGATAAACAGAGCGGCAACCACACCGGTAAGCCGGATGGCAAACCCGAATGCCAGGGACGCGGCAAAGAACACTTCCAGAAGATAGATCAATGGTTGGACGATCGCGATATTGTTAAGGAATATCTGCATGATGTCAGCATGCCATTGGAACGAGCTGTAGGTTACGGTATTGGTCAGCCAATCCTTAAAGCCATGCGCAACCGGCCACGGCAGCTTCCATAATGTGCCTAGATACCACATGCCCGCCGAGAGAAAGCGCATCAGGAAGACAAAAAGATGATGCGCGGTGCGCTGTTCGGGATATTTCGACCAGTTATAATAGGCGATTGCCAGCCCGCCGAAAAACATGATCCATGCCATCGCGACCGTAAACCAGCGGAATGATCCCAAGGCCAGTTGGTCATGAATCTGGCCGGTCATAACCTGATAAAAAGAGTGGATCGAATTGTCGCGCATGTGGAAAGCCTCCCCGTCTCTGGCAAAGCAGTGCGCATAGCTGCTCTGCCTCGTTTAGGTATTTGGAACATCAGACTTAAATTTTACGGAATTATTTTAAAGAGGGAAGGGCACCGACTCCATTCAAATTCTGTTCCAGAACGCAAAATGAGGGACGCCCGGTTTACGTCAAGGCATCGTTATAATGCCTTCAGGACATGACAACCCGCGCCAGCTAGAGCCTTTTCCGATCATATTGATCATCGGAAAAGGCTCTAGCAGCCTGTCGGATTCACGTTTCGTGTTGTTGAAACACCTGGCGGGGTGTGTGGTTATGCCGCCTTGAGGCGGCATAGACGTCTGCAATTATAGGCCAGCGCGGTCAGTGTCCATTCGGTGGCGGCGTTTGAAATGCCGCGCATGCGCAAGCGGTGAAGCCCATGGCGCTTGTGATGATGCCGAACACTGGTTCAACCGTTTGTTTACGCTTTCGGTATAGGGTTTTGGCATCTTCGGTCTCCAACTTGGCCCTCATGGCGATGCGCCAGGGTTGCTTGATCGCTCGTGTCGCCTTTTGTTTGGGCGGCGGCCGAAAATCGTAGGGCCGGTGCGGCTGGGTTCGCCCGATTGCCACCAGCGGCTCGATGCCGTGTGCTTCCAGCTTTGCCACCGCCGTCCCGCTGGCAAAGCCGGTATCGGCGAGCACCACGCGCGGCAGACCGATGGTCTGCGCCATCGCCAGGATGGTTTCGGCAAAGCTTGGTGAGTCGGCGCTGGTGGCGACGAGGTTGGTGGCCAGGATAAGTTGCGCGCCATCGGCACAGACCACGGCCTGCGCGTCGTAGGCCTGGCGGTATTTGTGGGCATCCGAGCGGCGCATCAGCGCGCTGTCCGGGTCGGTGAGATTGCTTTGGCGATGGGGGCGGGTCGTCGTCGGGCGGCTTGGGCGGGCCGCCGCGCTGGCCTTTCTTGGCATCGTAAGCCGCCCTCTTCGCCTCATAGGCCGGGCGCGCGGCCTTGGCTTGCTGACCTTCGGGCTTGATCTGGTGGATATGCTGCTTAAGAAACTGGTGAAGATGGGCTCTGCGATTTTAGGCATTTGATGGAAGGTTATCCATCGGCCGCCTTTTTGATAATCGTTTTTTAAAGATCGGTTAAAATAAAGGCCGAAAATGTTTTGGCATCAATCTTGAATACAAGATTGTGTACAAGATGTTCCTCCCGCCCGAAAGGCCTCGCAATGACAGACCTCCCTCGCCTGCCTTCGCTTAATCGCCGCTCGCTTCTGGCTGGTTCCGGCGCGATTGCCGCTGCCGCCGTGTTGCCGCTTCACCCGGCTCAGGCCGCGATAAAAACCGTCGGCTTTATCTATGTCGGTTCCAAGGATGATTACGGCTACAACCAGTCCCATGCCGAAGGCGCTGCCGCCGTGCGCAAAATGGGCGTGAGCGTGGTGGAGCAGGAACGCGTGCCAGAAACGGTGGCCTGCGCCAATGCGATGGAAAGCATGATCCAGCTGGATGGCGCGACGCTGCTGTTCCCAACCTCCTTCGGCTATTTCAACCCGTATATGCTGAAGGCATCAGCGAAAAACCCAAGCGTCACCTTCATGCATTGCGGCGGGCTATGGGCCGCGGGCGACCCGGCCAATGCGCATTCCTATTTCGGCTATATCGATGAGGCGGTGTATGTCTCGGGCATCGTCGCCGGGCATATGACGAAGACCAAGAAATTCGGCTTTGTCGCCGCCAAGCCGATTCCGCAGGTGCTGCGCAACATCAACGCCTTCTTGCTGGGCGCGCAATCGGTCGACCCCTCGATCACCTGTCAGGTGATTTTCACCGGCGACTGGTTTCTACCGGTGCGCGAAGCGGAAGCCACCAACAGCCTTGCTGACCAGGGCGCGGATGTGATCACCTGCCATGTCGACAGCCCGAAAGTGGTGATCCAGACGGCGGAATCCCGCGGATTGATGAGCTGCGGATACCATGTCGACCAGGCCCCGCTGGCGCCGAAGGGCTATTTGACAGGGGCTGAATGGAACTGGACCTATCTGTATCCGAAATGGATCGGCGAGATGCAGGCCGGCAGCACGCTGCCCAATTATATCCGCGGCGGCTTCAAGCAACAGTTCATCAAAAGCTCAGCCTATAATGCTAGCGTGCCGGCATCGGCGCGGGCCCAGGCGGATGCGGCACGCGCCGGGTTCACTGCCGGGAATTTCGCGATCTTTAAAGGCCCGGTGAAGGATAATAAGGGCAACACGGTGATTGCCGCCGGCACCGTGCTGGACGAGCACGACAAGACGCTGGAATCGATGGATTACCTGGTGGCGGGCGTCGCGGGCTCGGCGAGCTGAGCTTTGGATCGGGCCATAAAACGTCTGATCCCGCCTTTGCTGGCGCTGATTGGCGGTTTCATGATTTTCGGGGTCTTTTTGGCAACGCAAGGGGTGAACCCCATCACCGCCTATGGCCTGATCTGGCTCGGCGCCTTTGGTACCTGGTTTTCCTGGCAAAACACGCTGGTGGGCGCCGCCCCGATTTTGTTGACCGGGCTTTGCGTCGCTTTGCCAGCGCAGATGGGGTTGCTCATCATCGGTGGCGAGGGCGCCTTTGTGCTGGGCGGCCTCGCTTCGGTGGCGGCAGGGCTGGCCCTTAACGGGCTGGGCTGCAACGATTATCTGACCCTGGTGCTGATGGCGGCGGCGGGCATGACAGCCGGTGGCGGGCTGATCGCCTTTTGCGGCATCCTGCGGATCAAGCGCGGGGTTAACGAGACGATATCCTCATTATTGCTCGCCTATATTTCGA
>JAQNCU010000060.1 GCA_029077775.1 Acidocella sp.
TAATCTGGGCCATTGGGGTTCCAGAAGCCCGGCACCGGCATAACAAAAGTTTTTTGCGCCGCTTTTTTTCAAAAAAGCGGCTGCTTACCTGAATGTGTCACTGTCTTCGCGGATTGGTATAAGACTGATTTTTGGCGCGCGGCCGCCCCGCCATCCCCGCGCTGGATATTTAGGCGCGCGGCCGCCCCGCCATCCCCGCGCGCGTTGCTTTTTTACTCCGACTTTAAATGGGCGATGAGGCGTTCGATGGCGCTGGGTTTGTCGATCCGCTCCAGCGCCGCATATTCCGCCGCCAGCCTGTCGAGCGCGGATTCGTAGATCTGCCGTTCAGAGAAGCTCTGGTCCGGTTGTCCGGCATTGCGGTGCAGATCCCGCACCACTTCGGCGATGGCCGAAGGGTCGCCGGAGTTGATTTTGGCCTCGTATTCCTGCGCGCGGCGTGACCACATCGTCCGTTTGATCCGCGCCCGGCCTTTCAATACAGCCAGCACATCGCCGAATTGCTTGCCCGAAGCGAGTTTGCGTAAGCCGGCGGTGCGTGCCTTGGTGGTCGGCACGCGCAGGGTCATGCGGTTTTCATCGAAGGTGATGTGGATCAGTTCCAGCGTGTGACCCGCGATCTCCTCGGTGGCAATCCGCTCCACCTTGCCGACGCCATGGGTTGGGTAGACCACGAAATCTCCGGCGGCGAAGATCTCCGCCTTGGCCATGGCGCGCGGGGGTGTCATGGGGCGCATCGGCCCAGCGGGAACACCGGAATGCGAGACCACAGGTGGTGCCGCGGGGGCAGATGCGGGGGCAGATGCGGCGGCGGCCTGGGGTGCGGGCGCTGGGGCGGGCGGTTTTTCTGCCTTGGCGGGTTTGGCCGGTGCTGGCACCGCGGTTTTGGTTGCTTTCTCAGGCGCGGCGGGCTTGTCAGCTTTGGCGGGTTTTAGCGGTTTATCGGCTTTCACGCTGGCCAGCGCGGGCTTTGTCTTCGTATTGGTCATCTCGGTCATAAAAACTCCGCTCACTCGATCACACCAGCCAAGCCGATGGGCGGCAAGGGGCAAAAAAACGCCCACCCCGCCGAATCAAGGGAACATAGCAGAAATTCAGCCCTCCGTCACGGGCACGGCCTGTTTGGGTTTAAGCCACCCCAGGGTTTGGGGAGAGCAGGGCTTCCTTGCCCGGCTTGTCCTTCCAGGCATCGGCATCCTCGGGCGGGGTGCCTTTGCGCACAATGTTGGGCCAGGATTTGGCGAAATCCCGGTTGCGCTCCACCCATCCGGTCGCCCGGTCGTCGCTGTCGGGCAGAATGGCCTCAGCCGGGCATTCGGGCTCGCACACGCCGCAATCGATGCATTCATCGGGATGGATGACAAGCATATTTTCGCCGACATAGAAGCAATCCACCGGACAGACCTCCACGCAATCCATAAATTTGCACTTGATGCAGTTTTCAGTGACCACATAGGTCATCAGGCACTCCCATAAAACGCTTTAATGAAACGGGGATATGAACGTGGATCATCATTCGCGCAAGGTTTCCTCACTGATTTCCCGGTACAGCAAGCGGGCGCGGGGCGCGGCTTCGCGGCGTTTTGCCAATCCCAAAACCTCGACCACCACAACGCCCCGCGCATTGGCCATTGTCAGCACATCGCCGGGCCGCAGCCGGGCATGGGGTTTTTCGGTGACCTGTCGGTTGATGCGCACAAAGCCGTCCGCGACCAACGAAGCCGCCGCTGCCCGGGTTTTGCAGAAGCGGGCGTAAAACAAAAATTTATCCAGCCGCTGCCAGCCGGAATCCTCCGTGTCGCCCAGCGCCGCGCTCAGCGTTGGGCCCGCTTTAAGGCCGCCAGCGCCGCGAACGGGTTGTCCTCGGACACCGCAACAGGCGGCGGGGGGGGTTCTGGTGTGGCCTTGGGCTCCTGCTTGCGGCGGCCCAGCATGGGTGGTGCCGCCGGACCGTATTTTTTATCGCCCAGAATTTGCGCTGGCATTACCCTGAAGCCAAGCTCGTGCATCACCGGGGCGAGCTGCTCGGGCTTTAACCCAAGGCGCGAGCCGATATTGGGGGGCAGCAAAATCGGGTGTTTGCGCAGCAGATAATGCAGCTCCCGCACCAGCTTTTCCGCCACATCCAGCCGCAGCATGACAGGCCCGGCAGGCAGCCAGCCCATCTCCAGCGCGAAATCCGCCCCCCAATTGCCGGGCATGGGGGCCGAAACCAGCCCGGCCGCGGGCAGCGGCGGCGGGTTGCGGTCGTGCCACACACCCCACAGCAAGGCGCGCAGCCGGGCACTGCCCGGCTTCAGCACGGCGGGCATGAACAGCGCGAACCGTCCGGCCTCAACGCCGCGTTTTTTTAGGTCCGGGCGCTGTGCGGCGGCCACAGGCTCGGGCGGCATCACGCCGCTGGCCTCGCCCAGCCTGTGCATCACCCCGCGCAAATCAGGCGGCGGGTCGGCGATGATTTTCAATAATGGCCCCAGGCGGCGCTCCACCTCAGTGGCGACGAAGGCGCTGAGCCGTGCGCGCAGCCGTTCCCGCGCCAGGCCGTCGAGGAATTCGGAATGCAGCATTTCGATCGCGGGCTTCATCAGCCGCTCGCTGCGTTTCAGCCGTGCGATTTTCGCCCCTTCCCATACCACGTGGCGGTCATCGGTCAGGCTGAAGGCGTCATCGGCGGCGGTCTCGGCGCGCAGAATCCGGCGCGGCATTTCCTGGCCCAGGGCGCGGCGCGCGGCGCGCAGGACGAGTTTTTTCTCGGCCCCCTGGGTCGCCGGGTCGGGGTGAAACTGGAACCCCGTGACCTGCCCGACCTCGTGGCCATCGACCAGCACCACACCGCCCGTGGAGACCACCGCCTGTAATTCAGTGGAATCCTGTTCTTCCAGCAATCTCGTCAAATGTGCCGCCCTTTTATCAACAAATCGTGCCATCAGCTTTAGATGCAGCGTGTCGGAAATTCTATCCTCAATCTCACGCGCGAGGCGCGCCCACGGCGAGGCATCGCGCATCCAGTCCGCGCGAGCGGTGATATAGGCCCAGACCCGCACATCTGTCAGCCGTTGCATCAGGGTGTCGATCTCGCCTTCGACCTTGTCCAGCGCCTCGATCTCGCGGCGGACCCAGGGTTCGGGCAGCGCGCCGCCCGTGCGCAAATGCCCGAACACGGTGGCGCATAATTTCACGTGCACGTCGCTCGCGAGCTTGGCGAAATCCGGGATCTGGCAAACCTCCCACAATAACCGGGTCGCGGCCCGGCCCTTGGCCGCCTTGCGGATCTGCGGGTCGGCGTTAAGGGCGGCGAGGCAGAGCACATCCGCCGCATCCGCCCCGCGCACCAGCCCGATGCGGCCCGAGGGTGCCATGAGGCTGGCCAGAAGCGCATCGACCGAGGCAAAATCAAGGTCCGCGTTGCGCCAGAATAATTGTTCCAGCGGCTCGAAACTATGCGCCTCGACGGCGGTGATCAATTCCTCAGCCAGTGGCGGGCAGGCGCCGGTGACGCCGAAACTGCCATCGCGCATGCCCCGCCCAGCCCGACCGCCGATCTGCGCGACCTCGGGCGCGGTTAACAGCCGGGGGCGGTGACCATCGAATTTGGCCAGCCCGGCGAAGGCGACATGGTCCACATCCATGTTCAGCCCCATCCCGATGGCATCGGTCGCGACCAGAAAATCGACCTGCCGGTCCTGGTACAGCGCCACCTGGGCGTTGCGGGTGCGCGGGCTCAGCCGCCCCATCACCACCGCGCACCCACCCCGGCGGCGGCGCACGGTCTCGGCGATCGCGTAGACCTCGGCAGCGGAAAACGCGACGATGGCGGCGCGCGGTGGCAGGCGGGATAATTTGGTGGTGCCCGCATAGCTTAAGGTGGAGAGCCGTGGCCTGGTCTCGATGGTGATTTCAGGCACCAGGCGGCGCAGCAGCCGCGTGATGGTCTCGGCACCCAGAAACATCGTCTCCACCAGGCCGCGCGCGTGTAACAGCCGGTCGGTGAAAACATGCCCGCGATCCGGGTCGGCGCAAAGCTGGATCTCATCGACGCCAAGGAACTCAACCGCGCGGTCCAACGGCATCGCCTCCACCGTGCAGGAGAACCATTTGGCACCGGGCGGGAGGATTTTTTCCTCGCCGGTGATGAGCGCGACGTTTTTAGCGCCCTTGCGGGCCACCATGCGATCGTAATTTTCGCGCGCCAGCAGGCGCAGCGGAAACCCGATCATGCCGGAGGAATGGCCAAGCAAGCGCTCAATCGCCAGATGCGTCTTGCCGGTGTTGGTGGGGCCGAGCACGGCCCTCACCCGGGGAGAAAAACCGGACATGCCCTTACCCTATGGCCACCGGACCCGGCTGCCAAGCCGCCGGGGCGGGGTAAAACCTGCGCTGTCATTAATCCTCAATGAAAGCATCATCGGCATGTCACCATTCCGCCCTAAGAGCCGTGGCATCAGCAGGAGTGGATCAATGAGCAAAAAAATTCTGGTGCTCGGCACCGCCATCAGCACCGCGTGGCTCATGGCCGCACCGGCATACGCGCAGGATGCCAGCGGAAATGTCACGCAAATTCAGGGCATCAGCAAATCCGCAGGCGGGCAGATGACCGCGCAGGCCAAGGCGCCGGTGAAAATACCGCTGAAAGCAACCTATACCCAGAGCGTGATCAGCAAGGCGGTGATTGAACACGCAGCACCGAACACCACGGCGCAGGAGCTGCTCGCCCGCGAACCCTCGATCTATGTCACGAATAACGGGCCGGGCGGTGTGAACCAGAACATCACGTTCCGCGCCTTCGCCGATGGAGAATTCTCAGAGACGTTCGATGGCATTCCGCTGAATGACCCCTTCAACGCGGGCACGGTTTCAGCCGCCGACAATGATAACAACACATTGGTTACACGCAATGATTTCGACCAAATCGACATTTATCGCGGCATCAACAACCCGGCGACAAATTCCTATAATTCGCTGGGCGGGACGATAAATTTCGACTCGATCAAGCCATCTGACAAAGCGGGCGGGGAGGTCGGCGGCGATTATGGCAGTTTCGACAGCACAGGCTGGCACGCCACGGTCAACACGGGGATGATCGGTGGTGTGAAGCAGATCGTCTCCTTCGCGCGCGATACCGGTAAGGGGTGGACACAGCAGGATAACAACGCGACCTCGAACCTCTATTACGCATTCGATGCGCCGCTGGATAACGGGGCGACCAATATTTATGGTACGTTCATTTATAACCAGAGCGCCGGGCAAGTGAACCAGCTAACGCCGGTGGATTTGTTGTATAAAAATGGCGAGAGCTATCAATATCCGACCTCATTCTATGACAAGCAGAATAATTCGACGAATTTTCTGTATATCATCGGCGTCACGCAACAGGTAACACCGCTGCTCAGCGTCGATGTAAAGTCCTTCGCAGGGGAAAATGATTACATCCGCAACTCATTTTCCGTCGGCTCGTTTGGCGTTTATGCGTTGCCAGATGCATCGCACAGGCCGTATCATTTGTATGGTTATTACAATGCGACCATGGGCATCCAGCCGAGCGGCACGCTCACCTTGCCGTTCAACACCATCCAGTTCGGCGCGAACCTGACCTTCGGGCATGAGCATTCGCGGGAATATTTCTCACGCACCTCGCCGGTTATCCCGAACCCGCAGCTCGATGGCAGCGGTAATGATTTCTGGAATGAGCATATGCTGCGCACCGAGGGCTCGGTGTTCGTGCAGGATACGATCAGCCTGGATAATGACCGCCTGAAAATCATCCCCGGTGCGAAATATCTCTGGGCCGAGACCAAGAACCACGACGACCCGGCCTATTACTACGCCATTCCCGGCAATGTCTCGAACTATGCGCATTACCTCTCGCCCACGATCAGCGCCAGCTATGAGATTTTAACCGGGCTCGATGCCTATGCAGCCTATGGCCAGAACATCAAATTCCCCGACATCACAGCCTATTATAACGGCGACAGCCAGACCAATAACCTCACAGGCCAGATCGTGAACGTGCCAACTTCGGCACAGCCGGAGCATGTGGTGGATTACGAGGCGGGCTTGCGTTATGTGGCGGGTAGCCTGGCCATTGCGGGGGATTATTACCGCGAGAATTTCGACAATACATTTAACACCGTGACCGACCCCAATACCGGGCTGAGCAAGACCACCAATGGCGGGCGGCAGTTCTACCAGGGGGTCGAGGCGCAGATCGGCGATAGCATCGCCTCACCGCTCAGCGCCGTGCCGGGGGATTTCGCGGGCTATATCAACGCGGCCTATAACCACGCGGTCTATGCCAGCAGCTTCAACGACCCGAATGCGGGGTCGGTAACCAACGGCCAGCCGCTGGGCAATGTGCCGCAATATCTGGTCTCCTCGGGTGTATCCTGGACCCATGAGGGGTATTTCGTGGGTGTCGATACGCATTACATCGGTAAGCAATATATCAACAACGCCTATACCAACATCGCGACATCGAGCAGCCAGGGTGGGTATTTCCTCACCAACCTGACGCTGGCGGACAGCGTGCCGGTGAAGCTCGGTGCTGTGAACGCGCTGAAGTTCAGTCTGAACATCGATAATCTGTTTAGCGTGCATTATTACACGCAATCGGACATCAATACCGACAATAACGGCAACCCGTATCTCGAAGCGATTATCGGTGCGCCGCGTGCGGTTTATGGCGCCGTGACCGCCAAATTCTGATCTATGTCTGAATTGTCACCTATCGGCCTTGGGCTGCCCGAACCGGATAGGTTCGGGCGGTCTTTTTTGATCGCGATGGCCATCGAGGTTGCGGCGATTGCGGCACTCGGCCTGCATGCGCCACCGCCCGCATTGCCCGCAACGCCTGCGGTGGTGCGGCTGCAAATGCTCCCCCCCGCCCCTAAACCTGTCGCCAAACTGCCGCCGCCCACCACACCGAAGCCGCCAACGCCGCCCGTGCCAGTCACGCCGCCGCTGCCAATGCCGCCACCGCCGCCACGGCCAACGCCGCAGCGCATCATCAGGCACATTCCCCGCCCGGTGCGCCCGCCGCCGCCGGTAGACCCAACGCCGCCAATGCCGCAACTGGCCGCTATACCTGCAGCACCACCCCAGGCGCCGGTGATCAATGAGGACGCGATGACCCGCTACGCGGCCACCATCAGCGCCATTATCCAGTCCAACCTCGAAGTTCCGGACCAGCTGGTGAGTGAGGGCATTACGGGGCAATGCATGATCGCATTCACGTTGGCGCCCGACGGCACGATCCTCAGCGCCAGCGTCATCAGCCCGAGCGGCATTGCCGCCGTGAACGATGCCGCCCTCGCCGCCCTGCGGGCCTCACATCTGCCCGCCTTCCTGCCCGGTATGCCGACCGGGCCGCATAAATTCACCCTGCCTGTGCGTGAGAGCGGGAGCGGGTAGGGGCGATCGGGTATTTTTTAATGCCCGGCATTGGTCCCGGAGAAATCCGGGGCGAGGCCGGAGGCGGCGAGTTGGCCGGCGAGTTCTGATTTCAGCCGCGATAAACCGGATTCTGACGTGCTTTCCGCCCGCGCGACGAGTACGGCCTGGGTGTTCGAGGCGCGTAAGAGCCACCAGCCATCGGGCGTTGTCACGCGCACACCGTCAGTATCCGAGGTTTTCTGGCCGCTGGCTTTCAGGCGTGCCGCAACCTCGGCCACCACCGCGAATTTCCGGTCCTCGGCGCAGTCGAACCGCAATTCGGGCGTGTTTAAAACTTTGGGCAGGCTGTCATGGAAATCCGAGACCGAATGGGGGGAGCGGGCGATCACGCCGAGCACGCGGATGGCGGCGTAGAGCGCGTCATCGAACCCGTACCATTTATCGTTATAGAAGATATGCCCGGACATCTCACCCGCCAGCGGCGCGCCGGTTTCGGCCATTTTGGATTTGATCAGGCTGTGCCCGGTTTTCCACATCAAAGGCTTGCCGCCCGCGCGGGCGATTTCATCGAACAAAATCTGGCTGGCTTTGACATCGGCGATGATGGTGGCGCCAGGGTGGGTGCGCAGCACGTCCCGCGCCATAAGGATGAGGAACTGGTCGCCGAACAAGATGTTGCCTGTGTTATCGACCAGGCCGATGCGGTCGGCGTCACCGTCGAACGCGACACCGACATCGGCCCCGGTTTTTTTAACGGCCGAGATGAGCTGTTCAAGGTTTTTCGGCACGGTCGGGTCGGGGTGATGGGCGGGGAAATTACCGTCGATCACGCCGTTCAATACGGTGTGTTTGCCGGGCAGTTTTTTCAGCAATTTGCCGAGCACGTCACCGGCGGCGCCATTGCCGTTATCCCACACGATGTTGAGCGGACGCTCGCCGTCCCAATCCTGCATCAGGCGGGACACATAAGAGTCTGATACATCCTTATGGGCGAGCGTACCGGGGGCTTGCGGCGTGACCTCGCCCCGTGCGGCGCGGGCGCCGAGGGTGAGGATGTCTTTGCCGAAAAAGGGCTTTTTGCCCTTCATCATTTTAAAGCCATTATAATTGGCGGGGTTGTGGCTGCCGGTGACCATCACCGCGCCATCCGTGGGCTCGGTGAAGGCGGCGTAATACAGCATCGGGGTGGGGCCTTCACCGATGCTGAGCACAGCGGCCCCGCTGGCCATCAGCCCCCGGATCAGCGCGTCTTCAAGCATCGGCGAGGAGAGCCGTCCGTCCCGCCCGACGGCGACGGATTTGCCGCCGGCCTCAATGATGATCGAGGCGAAAACCCGGCCGATGGCAAAGGCGTCCGCGGCGGTGAGGGTTTCCCCCACGATGCCGCGAATGTCGTATTCGCGCAGGCTGGTGGTCTGGAATTCATGTTTGAATGTCATGGTACGGACTCAGGCGTTGATATATTTTTTAAGGAATTCGCGAACCGCCGGGCCGAGATCCGGGCGGGCCAGGGCGAAGGCGATCTGGGCTTCGAGGAATCCCGCTTTGTCGCCGCAATCAAACCGCTGGCCCTCGAATTTCAGGCCGTGGAACGGCGCATGGCCGATCATTTTGGCCATCGCGTCGGTCAGCTGAACCTCGTTGCCTGCCCCGCGCTCCATCATCGAGAGGAACTCCACGACCTCAGGCAGCAGGATATAGCGCCCGATGATCGACAGGTTCGAGGGTGCGTCCGCCGGGTCGGGTTTTTCCACCAGCCCCTCGACCTCGACCCGATTGGCGGTCGTCGCGCCGATTTTAAGGATGCCGTAGCGGTTGGTTTGTTCATGCGGAACCTCGGTCACCGCCACCACATTGCCGCCGGTCTCATGATAGACATCGGCAAGTTGTTGCAGGCACGGGGTCTGGCTGAGCACGAGGTCATCAGGCAGCAAAATCGCGAAAGGATCTTGCCCGATAAAGCTGCGCGCGCACCATATGGCGTGGCCAAGCCCGAGCGGCACCTGCTGGCGGACGGTGGTGATGGAGCCGGGCGGCATGGCCTCAGAGCGCAACAACATGAGCGCCTCGCGCTTGGACCGCTCAGCCAGGGTTGCCTCAAGCTCGAAGGCGATGTCGAAATGGTCGATGAGGGCGGTTTTGCCGCGCCCGGTGACCATGCAGAATTGCTCGATCCCGGCGGCGCGGGCTTCATCGACCGCGTATTGGATGAGCGGCTTATCGACGACGGGGAGCATTTCCTTGGGCATCGCCTTGGTGGCGGGGAGGAACCTGGTGCCGAGCCCGGCGACAGGGAGCACGGCTTTACGCAATCTTTTGACCAAGGAAAATATCTCCTGAGGGGCTAGAGCGGGAGCGTTTTGGTGTGCTTTGGGTCGCAGCGCAAGGCTTAAATGGGCGTTCAAATGCGCCTTGCGGAATTGGGGGCAGGGCCGACATGATGCAAGCATGGTATTGTCGTTGGTGTTTGGCTCGTCCGGGGGCATTGGTGGGGCGTTGGTGGCGGCAATCGGCCCTGGGGCGGTGGGGTTTTCACGCGCGGGCACGCCGCCCTTCGACATTACAGACGAGGCCTCAGTGGCGGCGGCGGCGGCGCGTGTGCGCGGGCTGGGTGAACCGCCCGGATTGATCATTGTGGCAACGGGTATGCTGCATGGGCAGGGTGTGATGCCCGAGAAAACCTATGCCGCGATCACGCCCGAGACCCTGGCGCGGTATTTCGCCATAAATGCGATTGGCCCGGCGCTGATCATGAAGCATTTCCTGCCATTATTGCCAAAGGCCGAGGAGGCGCGGTTTGCCGTGCTGTCGGCACGGGTGGGAAGCATCACGGATAACGCAATTGGCGGTTGGTATGGCTACCGGGCGGCCAAGGCGGCGCTGAACCAGTTGCTGCGCAGTGCCGCGATCGAATTACAACGCACGAGGCCGCTCTCAGTCTGTGTGGCCTTGCATCCGGGCACGGTGGCGAGCAATCTTTCAGCGCCGTTTGCAAAAGCCGGGTTGCAGGTGCGCCCGCCAGCCTGTGCGGCGGCGGATTTGTTGGGCGTGCTGAACGGGCTTGGGCCCGCCGATACGGGGATGTTTTACGCCTATGACGGCACAAAAATTCCCTGGTAGCGCCAGATCCAGGCGGCGATGGCCGCGTTTGCCATGGCGAGGATGAGCAAAATGGCGGGCGCGCGTAAACCGGCGGCATAAAGGGCGGCGGTCAGCCCGGCGGCGGCGACACTGGCGAGCGCGTTGACCACGTTGTTCGCGCCAATCATGCGCGCCCGGTGGCTGGGGGCGGCATATTTTTGGAGCCGCACATAAAGCGGTACCGAGAAGGCCCCCCCGCAGACCGCGAGCAGCAACAGGTCCGCCAACAAATGCCAGCCCGCCAGGCTTGCCAGCAGGCCGGACAGGCTGGGCAGCGCCGGGGCCGTGCGGCCTGTGAGCGCGAAATCCGCCGTGAACACCGTAACCGCGAGCCCGGAAACTGCGACCGGGGTGAGCGTGCTGGCGCGATGGCCAAACCGCGCGATGGCCAATGAGCCGATGCCGATGCCGATGGCGAACACACCGAACATGGCGGACACCACATGGGCGCTGGCGTGCAACTGGTCATGCGCGAGGACGGGAAATTCAGCGAGCAGGCTGGCCCCCAGGGCCCAGAACCAGCTGATCCCGAGAATCGCGAACCAGACCGGGCGGTTGGAACGTGCCTCGGTCAGTAATGTGGTGATCTCGGCTGGCAGGTTCCAACGCAGCCGGAGCCCCGGCTGGGCGGCGGGTACAGGGGGGATTTTATGCGAAAACACAATGCCCAGTCCGGCGATGAACAGGCCGAGACCGGCGGTGAGTGCCGCGCCATGGGAGGTGGTGATGAGCGCGCTGCCCGCCAGCGTGCCGAGCAGGATGCCGATAAAGGTGCCAGCCTCGATGAGGCCGTTGCCCGCGACAAGGTCCGCCGGG
>JAQNCU010000461.1 GCA_029077775.1 Acidocella sp.
CGCAGAAACAGCGCCTTTACAGAACGTTCAATGGCAGTTTGAGGTAGCTGGTGCCGTTTTCCTCTGTCGCTGGCAGATGCCCGGCGCGCATATTCACCTGCACTGAAGGGAGGATGAGTTTGGGCATCGACAAAGTGGCGTCGCGTGCTGTGCGCATGACGACGAAACTCTCCTCGCTTATGCCCTCATGCGCATGAACATTTCCGGCGCGCTCTGCTGCTACCGTAGTTTCCCATAAATAATGATCGCGCCCCGGTGCCTTGTAGTCGTGACAGAGAAACAATCGAGTCGCGTCAGGAAGCTCCAGAAGTCGGCGAATTGAACGATAAAGCTGAGCGGCATCGCCGCCGGGAAAATCAGCGCGCGCCGTGCCGTAGTCAGGCATGAACAGCGTATCGCCGGTAAACACGAGATCACCGATCACATAGGCCATATCGGCAGGCGTATGGCCTGGCACATGTAGGGCGATTGCTTTGATGGAACCGACCGTGAATTGATCACCATCGTTGAAAAGCTTGTCGAATTCGGAGCCATCGCGTGCGAATTCCGCGCCCACATTGAAGATTTTCCCGAATCCGTGTTGTACGGTGATAATTTCGCTCCCAATCGCTAGCTGACCACCGCAACGCGACTGGATGTAAGGCGCCGCCGAGAGGTGATCAGCGTGAGCGTGGGTTTCCAGCAGCCAATCGATTGTGATGCCGGCAGAGCGGACATAGCCAATTAATTCGTCAGCAGCCGTCGTGTTCGTGCGCCCGGCCGCGGCATCGAAATTAAGGACGCTGTCGATAACCGCGCCGCGCATTGTGATGGAATCGTGTACGACATACGTGACGGTGTTGGTCGGTTCATCGAAAAAGCTGCGTACGTGTGAGCGCTGCACCGGTTCGGCTTGGGTTTCGCGCACAAGCTGACTGGCTTTTTGGAGGACAATATCACACATGGCTCACCTAGGTACTTAGATTATTACATATTTTATGTATATATATGATCGATAAATGTCAATTGTCCTTTTCCGTAATTGTACGTATCTTATCACGATGATTGATATCGTTTCGAAATCCTTCCAGAAACCACTGAGAATGGGCGATAAGGCGCCAGCCTTTCGGGCCCGGACCACGCAAGGCGAAATTCGCCTCGACCAATTCCTCGGCCGATGGTTGATCTTCTTCTCTCATCCTGCCGATTTCACACCCGTTTGCACCAGCGAGTTTGTGGCCTTGGCAAATGCAGCCGATGAATTCGCTGCGCGCGATTGCGCGTTGGTCGGGCTATCTGTTGATAGCCTTTTCGCACACATTGGATGGATGCACGCAATTCGCGAGGCGTTCGGGTTGGTCATACCGTTCCCGATCGTCGAGGATCCTTCGATGGCGGTCGCCCGTGCCTATGGTATGCTTGATGAGGACGCACAGGATTCCTCTGCCGTTCGCGCTGCCTATTTCATCGATCCCGCCGGTATTATCCGTGCGATCACGTGGTATCCAATGAATGTCGGCCGTTCCGTCGCGGAGATGCTGCGGCTCGTTTGCGCCTTGCAGCAGGTGGAGGCGACGGGTCTGTTGACGCCGGAGGGCTGGCAGCCTGGCGACCCATTTCTGCTCCCGCCGAGTTCGGGAGCAGAAACCATGTCCGCCGGGGCGCCGCCAGACTGGTTCTGCCGGCAAAGCGCTTTATCGTGAGCGAACCGCACCTTACAAAGGAAGCCGCCGCGGCCGCGACCGAGAAGTTGAAAGTTTTTGTGCAGCCGCAACGACTGATGATCCTGTCCCTCCTCCGCCTCGGCGAACGCACGGTTACTGAAATCGAAACCGCGACCGGCATCAGCCAGCCAGCATTGAGCCAACAACTCGCGGCGTTACGCCGGGTTGAGGTCGTTGGTACGCGTCGCAAGGGTAAGCAGATTTTTTACCGGCTTGCACACGAAAAAATCGCGGCATGCATCCGAAACATCAATGTACTGCTCTGCGATACACCGTCCGAAAGCCAAGCAGCAACACCTCCTGAGCTATCCTATGCACGACACAGCTCGCCGCCCCTGAGCCACACGGGCGCTGCAATATTCGCAAAAATACTTTAAAGACCAGCGGCCCTAACCTGCATTTCTCATAGCACTAGAGCGCGATGAAATTAAGTCAAACAATGTAATGGTTCAGCTTAATGTATGAAGCGCCCTCTAAGAGCCGGACCGAAAATGATAGTTGAGCGATTTCAGTAGGTTGTGATTCTGTCAGTTTGCAACAACAGACGGATTCGCAATG
>JAQNCU010000061.1 GCA_029077775.1 Acidocella sp.
TTAATTAGATGGTTTTTCGTATCGCGTTTATTAGTGTCTTGTAAATAATTTGATGCCGCTGATCACGAAAATGTGCCTATTGATTAATATTTGGCGGCTCCATAAAATCCGTCAAAAATTCTCATTTTATAATAAAATCAGTGTATTTTTTGTGATTCATGACGCAAAAATCCTTACGGATATTGCACCAGACATGTAAAATTATGAACAATAATTTATCTTTTTTGTATATTTTTAAATTTAAATATATAAATTTGTAAATTTAATATGTGTGCTGAGGGTGTGCTTTCCGTCGCGCGGACAGGCTTTCGCCTGACTCGGCACATTTATTTTCTGATTATGGATATAAATCTGATTTTTAGATCACGGCGATCTTCCGCCGCGTTATGGCGGATGGCTGTTTCATGGCTCCGCGCTGATGATGATCTCAACGAGGTTGGCCATGCCGGATTTTATTCCTGCCTCGATTGCAGGTGCGATGTCTGCGGCGCGCTCAACCCGGCGCGCGGGGATGCCCATCGACGTTGCCAAAGCAAGAAAATCGATAACGGGTTCGGTGATGTCCATGGCGATGAAGCGGTTACTCCGGCTGGAGAGATAATGCGCCTGGCCTTTCATGAAGTTTTTCAGGATGTTGTATTCACGGTTGTTCATCACCACAAACGTGACTGGCAATTTCTCATGCGCCGCGGTCCAGAGCGCCTGGGGGGAGTAAAGGGCGGCACCGTCGCCCACCAGACAAACCACGGGCGCCCGCCCGAGGCCGAGTGAGCAGCCGACCGCAGCGGGCATGCCCCAGCCCAACGCGCCGCCGCGCAGGAAGGAATATTGGGCCGCCGAGGCGCTGTTCAAAAAGCCGCGCAGATGCAAGGCGGTGGCGATGGCCTCATCGACGATGTGGATATCGGGCCCGATGGCGCGCGCGGCCTGCTGGGCGGCAACCAGCGGGGTGATAACAGGCGCGTCCCATTGTGATCGCGCACGGGCAGCAAGCGCATCGCGCCGCGCAAGCTGGTCGCGGGCGGCTGTTTCCACCAGACCGGCATAATGGCGGGCACGACCGGCCGTGGCGGCTTTCAGCGACGGCAGCATGGCGTGCAGCGAGGCTTTGATGTCGCCCACCACGGAAAGCTCGGTACTATAAGTCCGCCCGAGATCGCGGACATCGGTGGACATTTGATAGACCACGCAATCTTCCGGGATGATCGGCCCGGCGGCGTACAGAATGGTGATGAGGGATTTGCCGCCGAGCGCAAAAATCGCGTCGTAATGCGTCAGGGTCGCGAAAATCTCAGCGCCCTTGCTCGGCATGTTCCCGGCCCAGAGCGGGTGCGCGGTGGGAAATGGCAAACAGGACGGCCAGGAGGAGCCATAGACCGGCGCGCCCAGCAGCTCGGCCATTACCGCCACTTCGGGTGCGGCTTCGCTCGCGTACACCTCATCGCCCGCGATGATCGCGAGCCGTCCCGGCGGAATGGCGGCGAGGCGGTTTGCGAGTTCGGCCAGCGACCCGGCGATGGTCCGGCGGTCGATGACCGAGGGTGCGGCGATGCCGACATTGCTCATCTCCTCCATCACATCCATCGGCAGCGAGAGAAACACAGGCCCGGCCGGGGCGGCGCTGGCGTCATGAAAGGCGCGGCGGATGAGCACCGGAATCTGGTCGGCGTGGGCCACCTCCTGCGCCCATTTCACCGCTGGCCGGGCAATCTGCACGAGGTCGCCAAATAATAGCGGGTCGGTGATCGTATGGCGGGAATCCTGCTGTCCGGCGGTGACGACCAGGGGCGTCTGTGAGACGCTGGCGTTCAGCAGATTGCCCATGCCATGGCCAAGCCCACCCGCGGTGTGCAGGTTGAGGAACCCGGGGCGGCGGGCGGCCTGGGCGTAGCCATCGGCCATGGCAACCGCGCTGGCCTCCTGCAACGCCCAGATATACTGGATGTCTTGCGTACCGATCAGCGCGTCCATCAACGGTAGCTCGGTGGTGCCGGGGTTGCCGAACACATATTCCACCCCCTCACTGCGCAGAACTTCCAACAATACAGCAGCACCACGGCGGGTGTTGACGCCCTCAAGCGGGGTGATCGGGCTGGTGGACATGCGAAGCGTTCCTTAAAGGCGAAGGCCATCGATCCGCGCAGTCTGGCAGTCTGTTCACCGATGGCAACGCGGATTTGGGCCTGACCCGTAATTCGCAACGAAACAACCGCGCGCGGCGATGGCCGGTTTTGAAAATGTCGCGCCGCGCACCCCGGGTAGCGAGATTATTTTTTACCTTGGAGATATAGACCCGGATGATCCTTGATCGAATCGCTTTGCTATCCGATCAAGGATCTGAATCCGGCTCTACCGAAATATCTAGGAGCCCGTCCTTGTAATCATTGTGGTTGATTTGACCTCGTGATCAGCGGCTGTGGTGGCATGTGGCCTGGCCTTATGTCGTGAGTTTTGCGAGGTTGTGGGCGGTGCAGATGAGTGCCCATTCGGCCTTCACCTTGTTGATGCCGCGCAGGAGGAATTGTCGGAAGCCTCTGGCCTGCTTGATGTGTCCGAATATGGGTTCGACGGTGTATTTTCGGATGCGATAACGGCTTTGATGCCCGCCTTTTCGGAGTCTGGCGCGCATGGCCCGCACCAGTCTGCCGCCCTTTTTGCCACCGCCTGGTTTGCTGGCACGCCCCGCCGCCACATAGCCGCGAACCACGCGCGCGTTAAGGCCCTCGAGATTGGCTTCTGAACAAAAGCCGTTATCGGCGGAGACTTCGTTTGGCATCTCGCCGGTATTGGCCTTGATCGTATCGAGCAGCGCCAGCAGGGCGTCCTGATCGGAGCCGTTGTTGGTGAGGCGATGCGCCACGATGATCTGCGCGTCGGCATCGACCGCGGCCTGCGCATTATACGCCTGGATGAAGCCGTCACGGCCTTTCATGATCCGGCTTTCCGGATCGGTGAAATTGCGCTGCGCCTTGGGTTTTGGTTTGCCGGGCTCGTGTTTTGGCAACCGGCCCGGACGCGGCTTCGGCGCGCCATCTGGGGTTGTTGGCGTTGGCGGCCGCGCCGCTGCAGCGCCGCGGGCTTCGGCTTCAAGCTCGGCCTTGGCAGCGCGTATGCGCGCCAGCCGCGCCTGCTTGGTCACCATCCAGCCGGGCGGTTCGTCACCGCGGCGCGTGGCACCGTGCGCGGCATCTTCGGCCGTATCCTCGGCTGCGGCGCGCGCCAGCCACTCGTCCACCTCGCGGGTAAGCGCCGCCTCTGCTTCAACCATGCGGGCGTAGCTCATCGCCTTATGCTTGGAGGCGTTGGCTTTAATCTTGGTGCCGTCAACGGCGACATGATCCAGCCCGGCCAGACCCGCCTTGCGGCATAGCGCCAGCACCTGCACGAACAGACCGGCCAACGCTTCAAGATGGCGCCGGCGGAATTCGCTGATGGTGCGGAAATCCGGCTGATTGAGCGCGGTCACCGCCTGGAAATCCAACCGCTCCTCGCAACCGCGCGCAATCCGGCGCGATGAATAAACGCCGCTACGATAGGCGTAGAGCAGCAGGGCGACCATCATCGCCGGATGATACGGCGGATAGCCCCTCACCTCCGTGTAGGCACCCATGATCACGGAAAGATCCAGCTCTTCACTTACCAGATCGCGAATAAGATGAGCCGGATGACCGGCAGGGACAAAGTCCGCAACCGACGGCGGAAGCAGCCAGACCTCATCGGTCTTCCAAGGACGAAACACTTTGCTCATCAGAAAAGAGAATCACGCCAAGACCGTATTGTCGAGACAATTCAGCCGTTACCGGGACACGCTCCTAGAGGGCGATTCAGACTCCAGGTTCGCTCGCAAAACGAGCGGACCTAGAGTCATCGCGCTCTAGGCGCGGTTATGCAGGCTCCAGGATCACGATGCGGCCATCCGGGTCGCGCAGCATGACGGGGTTATCTACCGTGGCGGCAAAAACCAGACGGTCGGCGGCGATGTCAGCAAAGCCGGGCGGCGGCAGCTTCTGGGGCAGCTTGTTGCGGTAGTGCAAAAGCTCCAGATGCGGCGCGGGATGCGGCGGACGCATTGCGATGACATCGATGGTGACATGATCCAGCCCGTCCAGCCTGTCTTGTTCCGGACCGTGATTGACCTGCCGGGCCGATAAAATCAGGTCGAGCCCGGTGTAAAAGGCAAGGCTGCGCGCAAGGTCGCCGATACTGATGGCGGCATGGTCATAACCCGGCACCGGGGCTGCCGTGCCGCGTGCGGCAGACGGCTCGAGAAGCTCCAGCGGGTGGCCTGATGGGTCACGGAATTTGAAGGCGGTAACCCCGCCGGACCGTGCGGGCAAAACCTGCGGGCCACCGCGCGAGATCGGGATCGCACTTTGCCCCATCGCCCGGGCGTAGTCCGCCGCAATATCGGCGGAAAGGATCGCGATATGCTGGAAATAAAGCGCCTGAGCGCTGGCCTCGGTTGGATAAAGCGCGCCCGGCGGGTCGCATTGCGTGAGTTCGATCTCCTGCGCGCCGAGACGAAGCCTCCGGCCACAAACCCTATTGAGCCCCAACAATGCGGCCAGTTGTGGATTGTCATAAGGCACGCCGGATGGCTGGAAGCCGAGCGCGCGGATGTAGAAACCAGCGGTGCTGGCCACATCAACCACATTGCGCGCTAGCCGCCGCAGCCCGATGATGCTCACGGGCAGGGCACGCCGCGAACATTGGTGTAGACGGCGTACAAGTCTGTGCCCGCGCAGATGAACAAGCGGCTGTTATGGCGGCCACCAACGGCAAGGTTCGAGACCACTGAGGGAACCAGGATTTACCCAGCAATTCACCCGTGGGCGCGAAACAATGCACGCCATCGGCCGCACTCGCCCAGAGATTGCCGCTCTCGTCACAGCCTATGCCATCGGCAGCACCCGATGTGACGGCGGCGAAGACCCGACTATGGCACAGGCTTTCACCATCCGGGCTGAGGTCGAAAACGCGGATATGACAGGACGGCGCGGCAACAAAGGGGGGCCCCGTTTCCGTGATATAGAGCCGGGTTTCATCGGGCGAGAAACACAGCCCGTTCGGCCCTGTGAAATCATCCGCGACCATGCTTAACTGCCCGGCCTCACTCAGCCGGTAGACCGCCGCGGGGCGCTCTGATGTTTGTTTACCACCCTCATAGTCGGTGCTGATCCCATAGGTCGGGTCGGTGAACCATATCGAGCCATCGGATTTCACAACAACATCATTTGGTGAATTCAGGCGCCGCCCGTCATATTGTGCCGTGAGGGTGGTGATGCTGCCGTCAATTTCGGTACGCAACACACTGCGCGCCTGGTGGGAGCAGCCGATCAGGCGGCCCTGGCGGTCGCGGGTCTGGCCGTTGATGTAGCCCGATGGCGCGCGGAAGATCGTGGTTGCGTCCTCGGTCCATCGCAAAATGCGGTTATTGGGGATGTCTGAGACCAGCAGACATTGATGGTCGGCAAACCATACCGGCCCCTCGGCCCAGCGCAGCCCGCCCGCGAGGTGTTCAAGCCGGGCATTGGGCAGAACCATGGTGAGAAAACGGTCATCGGCGACGACACAGCCGGGCCTTAAGCCCGGATCAATCTGAGTGTTATCTGAAATGTCCGGGCTCCTGTACAGGCGGCCTGTGCAATTGCACGGTCATCAGCACCGCTGGTTGGTCGCCAATGGTGCCGGAGCGATGGCCGAAACGGCCAGCCGCGTCCGGGCGGCAATTCTGATCCTCACCCAACGATATCTCGCCGGGGCCGAAGCTGATGCGCGTACCGTCCATCGCCTCGACCCACCAGGCGCCGGATAACGGGACGATCCATTGCGGGGCCGGGTTTTCATGCCACGACCCCACCCAGCCGACGGGCTGCACGGTGAACACGATTGTCGAGTCGCCGCGCGGCTGCGCGTTGTTCCACTGCGCGGCGGCATTGCCGACATGGTGCAGCGTGAATTGGTCCAGCACGCATTTGCTGTGGCGGCTGATGCCGTGTGTGTCCGTCCAGAGATGCCAGTAGAATAATTGGGGCGGCATGCGCACTCCTATGGATGGGAGATGGTGGCGGCCGGGGCGGGCATGGCGGTGATGGCGGGTGGGGAAGCGCCGAGCACCACGAAAAGCAGCCCACCAGCCAGCCCGAAATTCTTCAGGAAATCCCAAAAATGTGAGCGCGCCACGCTGTCATCCGGTGCCCAGAAATCCGGGAAGGCCCAGAATTGATGATAGAGAACCGCCGTGACGGCGCAAAACCCGGCAAGAATAAAGGCGGCGATGCGGGCATGCCACAGGGCGATGATGCACACGGGGGTGATGAACTCCACCGCCATGCCGAGCACCAGCAGCAGCGCAGGCGCTGGCAGAACCGAGGAGCTGGCTTGTTTGTAAGCCGATTTCCAATGCAGAATTTTATCAAGCCCGCTGAAGGGAAACATCGCGACCAGCCCGGTTCGTGCGGCCAATGGCAGAAGGACAAGGTAAATCCAGGTGAGCATTAGGTCTAAAGCCTCGTTTTGAGGTGATCGGCAACGCGCAGGGCGTTGGCGATAATGGTCAGTGTCGGGTTAACGGCGCCGATCGAGGGGAAAAAGCTTGCATCGGTGACATAGAGATTATCCACCTCATGTGCGCGGCAATCCAGATCGAGCACTGAGGTTGTGGGGTCGGTACCAAAGCGCGCCGTGCCCGCCTGGTGGGCCGTGCCCGCGATGGGGATGTCTTGGTGCAGATAGAGCTTACGTTCAAGAAAATCCGGCAACAGGGTTTTGCCGTGCAAGACATCCGATAATTTCTGGCGCAGATGGCGGTGCGCTGCCTGGTTGCTCTCGGTCAGATGCAGGGTAACGTTTTCGCCATCGTAGAAAATGCGGTTCTCGGGCAGCGGCAAATCCTCGCTGGAGAGCCAAAAATCCATCGCATGGCGGGCCATGACATCAAACGGCATGTCCGGCAGGAAGGTGAGCCAACCGGGCAGAGCCTCGGCCTTGATCTGCGCGGCGTGGGAGGTTGCGCACATCTGGATAAGGCCGAGTGGATAGGCGTAATCCGGCGCGCCGAAATAATAATCGCTGACCGCGAGGGTTTTCTGGAAGATCGTGTCATTCGGCTCGCGCATCAATGCCATCAGTACCGATTGGTTATGGCGCATGTAATTCCGCCCGACCTGGCCCGAGCCATTGGCAAGGCCGTTTGGGTGCTGGTCATTGGCTGAGCGCAACAGCAGCAACGCCGAGGACAGCGCGCCACAGGCAACCACAACGATATCAGCGGTGTAAGTCTCGGTGATGCCGCCACGGATGAGTTCGACACCCGAGACCATGCGGCCATCGGGGCTGGTGTGCAGCTTTGTGGCATAGGCATTTGTCATCAACGTAAAATTTGGCTGCGTGGCGAGCAGCTTGTCGATGCAGATGATCTGGGCATCGGCTTTGGCGTTCAACAGACAGGGGAAACCATCGAAAGCATCGCAGCGTATGCAGGGGCTCGTGGGTGTCGGTTTGCCATTGGCCTCGTCCAATAAAATCCCCAACGGCAGATGGAACGGGTGCAGACCCTGCGCCGTAAAATGATCGCTTAAAGCAACGATATTTGGCTCGTGGCTGACCGGCGGATAGGGAAAGGCACCGCTGCGGAAGGGCTCAAACGGGTCCTCGCCCGCCTGCCCGTGGACATGGAACAAAGCCTCGGCTTGCGCATAATAGGGCTCGAACAGCGCATAGGGCAGCGGCCAGGCGGGGGAGATACCGTCTTCGTGCGCCAGTTCCTCGAAATCACGCGCGCGCAGGCGCAGCAAGGCGGCACCGTAAACCTTGGAATTGCCGCCGACATTATAATGCAGGCCAGGGTGAAATGCCGTGCCGGTTTTGTCGAACCAGCTTTCCTGGGCCTGGTAGATGCCCTCGACAAAAACTTTTTGCGCGCTCCAATTATCCACATTGCGCGGCAGATAATCCCCACGCTCGATCATCAAAATGGATTTGCCCGATGGCGCAAGCCGATGCGCCAGTGAAGCACCCCCCGGGCCGCTGCCGATCACGATCACGTCGAAATGCGTTTCAGCCATTTTGTGGTTCCTGGACGGCCTGGGTGTGCTTGGCGCGCTCCCGCGCGGGTCCATGGGCGCGGCTGATATTAAAGGCCGTGTTGACCAGTGCGATATGCGAGAAAGCCTGCGGAAAGTTACCCACAAGGCGGCGATGCACGGGGTCGTATTCCTCGGCCAACAACCCGACATCATTGGCCAGGGCGCATAGCCCGTCAAAGAGTTTGCGCGCCTCGTCCAACCGTCCCTGCAGCACGTAATTATCCGCAAGCCAGAAACTACACGCGAGAAACGCGCCCTCTCCCGGTGGCAGGCCATCGGCGGAAGCGCCGGTATCGTACCGAATGACAAAGCCATCGCGCAGCAGGTCACGTTCGATAGCGGCGATGGTCCCGGCCACGCGCGGGTCGGTGACCGGCAGGAAGCCGACAAGGGCGATCATCAACAGGCTCGCATCGAGGGTTTGGGCGCCGTAGGATTGCACGAAAGCGCCAATTTCAGGGTTATACCCCTGCGCGCAAACCTGTGCATGGATCTCATCGCGCCAGACACGCCATTCATCCAGCGGTGCGGGCAGACCAAATTCCTCGGCGCTGCGGATGGCGCGGTCAGCGGCGACCCAGGCCATGATTTTGGAATGGGTGAATTGCCGCCGCCCGCCCCGAACCTCCCACAGCCCATCATCCGGCTGGTCCCAGATTTCACGCAAGTGTGCGATGAGCGCGGTCTGCAAGCCCCATAACGTGTCGTCGGCGATCAGCCCCTTGGTGCGGCCATAATAGAGCGCGTCCATCACCTCGCCATACACATCGAGCTGTATTTGGCCGGAGGCGGCGTTGCCGATATGCACCGGCGCTGATGCCTCATAACCCGGCAGCCAGGGGATGGTCCATTCCTCCAGCCGCCGCTCGCCCGCGATGCCATACATGATCTGCACCTGCGCCGGGCTGCCCGCGACCGCGCGGACCAGCCATTGTTGCCAGGCGGCGGCCTCATCGACATAGCCAGATTCCAGCAGCGCATAGAGCGTGAGCGTGGCATCGCGCAGCCAGCAATAGCGATAATCCCAGTTGCGCGCGCCACCCAATTGTTCCGGGAGCGATGTGGTGGCCGCCGCGACGATGCCGCCGGTTTTGAAATGCGTCAGCGCCTTCAAAGTGATCAGCGACCGCAAAACGATGTCAGAATATTCGCCGAGGCCGGGGAAGCGACCGCTCCAATCGCGCCAGGCGGTGTCCTCGGCCGACAAGGCCGCGCCGATATCCAGCGGCGGCGGCGTCTCGTCATATGACGGAGACCAGCCCAGCGCGAAATCAACCTCCTGCCCCGCAGCCACAACAAAATGCGCCTGCGTGCGCATATCCCGGCTTTCATGGCTGATGGTACTTTGCAGCAACAGCCTGTCAGGGCCGACGACAAATTGCGTGCGGGCATCAGGCAGGCGCAGAACCCACGGCACCGCGGCGCCATAATCAAACCGCACAACGAGATCCGCATCCATGGAAACCGTACCGCGCAGGCCGCGCACACGGCGTAGAACTTCCGAGCCGCCAGACCGGCGGGTCATAACGTCGATCACCATAACAGCGCCCGTTGCCGTCTCGAAACTGGTTTCTAGGATGAGCGTGCCGTCGCGGTAGCGCCTCGTGGTGGCGGTCACGGCCTCAGACGGGGTAATGCGCCAATGCCCGTTTTTATCATCACCGAGCAACGCGGCGAAACAAGCGGCACTGTCGAAGCGCGGCAGACAGAGCCAGTCGATAGACCCGTCGCGCCCAACCACGGCCATGGTCTCACAATTGCCGATGACGGCGTAATCCTCGATCCGTAGGCCCATAATCCGTCAGCCCCCCGTGGCGAAACCAGGATATAATGTCATGCCCCCATCGACGAACAAGGTGGCTCCGGTGACGTAATCCGAGGCATCAGAGGCCAGCCACGCGCAAGCCTGGGCGATGTCATCGGGCTCACCGATCCGCTTATAGGGGACGAGCTTCATGAGATCGGCATAGGCTTCAGGTGTGCTCCACGCGGATTGGTTAATGGGCGTGCGGATTGCCCCAGGGGCAACCGCGTTGACGCGGATATGATAGGGGGCGAGTTCCTGGGCGATGCTCTTCATCAGCAGCATCACGCCGCCTTTGGACGCCGCATAATTCGCGTGCCCGGCCCAGGGAATTTGCTGATGCACCGAGCTCATGCAGATGATCTTACCTGCCGCGACCGAGACGCCCGGCACCACGCCGCGCGCTTTAAAAATCCGCGCGGCCTCCCGCGTGCACAGGAACTGGCCCGTGAGGTTGACGCCGATGACGGTGTTCCATTGTTCCAGGGTCATTTGCGTGAACGGCGAATCCCGCTGCAGGCCCGCATTGCTGACGACGATGTGCAGAGTGCCAAAATGATCGACCGCTTTGGCGAACATCGCGACAACCTCGTCCTCCTTGCTCACATCGGCAGGCAGGGCGATGGCGCGCCCGCCGAAGGTGGTGATCTCATGCGCGACATCCTCGGCCGATTGCGGGTCGGTGACGTAATTGACCACGACATCGGCACCGGCCCGGGCAAGGCCGATGGCCGTGGCGCGGCCAATGCCGGAATTCGCCCCGGTAACGAGGGCTGGCTGGCCGATGAGGGTTTTGCTGTAGGTTGTGTGGGGCAGAGCCGCGCCATCCGGGGCGGGGGATGCGGGGTGGATGGGATTCGGGTCGGACATGGAAATTCCTCGCATCACGTTTAAACGCGGCCATGATCGCGTCATAACCGCTTATGTTTTCAGGTGGGAGGCGGTCCGCGCGGTTTCAACCCGCGCGCGCCCTACAGCCGGGGCGAGGGCGTAAAGGCGTTGAAGGCGATCATCGTGTTGGTCTCGACCAGGCCGGGGACCTTATGGAGCTGTTTGTTGATAAAAACGCCGGGGTCTACCTCGTCATCGAGGTTGATGATGGCGAGCAGGTCATACACGCCGGAAATTGAGTAAATCTGGCACTGGTTGATGTTGTCGACGATGAAGGCCGCGACGTTATAAGCCTCGCCAAGCTGGCATTTGATCTGGACGATCAGGGTTTTCATGGCTGGGCTCCGAGGCTTTTGGGGTGGCTGAACGGCTTAGCCGAGTTTTTTGAGCATGGCGAGAAATTGCCGCCGTTCGGCCTGGGTAAAGGGGGCCAATGTGGCCTAGGTGATCT
>JAQNCU010000462.1 GCA_029077775.1 Acidocella sp.
ACGGCGCGGCGGTATGATCTGTTGTGGATCGAGAAGGAATATCTGCCCTGGATGCCCTATTGGGTGGAGCGTCTGGCGATCTCCGGCACGCCCTATGTTCTGGACATCGACGATGCCTGGACCCTGCGCTACGAAACTTCGCGCTTTTCGGTGGTGCGCCGCCTGCTTGGCGATAAATTCCCGCGACTGGTGGCGGGTGCGGCATTGGTGTTTGCCGCCAATGAAAACCTGTATCGCTGGGCGCTGGCGGCCGGTGCGAAGCGGGTGGTGATTCTGCCCACAGTGATCGACCTCGGACAGTATCCGGCCACCATACCACCCGATGGCGTGTTCACCATCGGCTGGATCGGCACCCCGATCACCGTGAAATATCTCGATGAGATCGCCAATATTCTGCGCGAACTGGCCGCCGAAGCGCCGCTCACGCTGTTGATCATCGGGGCCGCCGGGGCAAGCATTCCGGGTGTGCCCTGCGAGAGCGTGGCCTGGACCGCCGAGACCGAGGCTTTGAGCATCGCGCGGTGCCATGTCGGGATCATGCCCTTGCCGGATGATGCCTGGGCGGCGGGAAAATCAGGGTATAAGCTGATACAATACATGGCGATAGGCCGCCCGACCATGGCCAGCGCCATCGGCGCGAACAACCAGATCGTCATCGATGGGCAGACGGGTTTCCTCGCCAAAACAGACGAGGATTGGGGGCGCGGGTTGCGGCGGCTGCGCGATGACCCGGCCTTGGCCCGCACCATGGGTGAAGCCGGGCGGGCACGGGTGGCCGGGCATTATTGTCTGGACGTCACGGCACCGGTGCTGGTGGCTGGCATCAAAGATAGTCTCGGCAATATTGGCTGACATAGGGGGCGAATTGCGCGCGCATCGCCTCAACGCTCAGTGCAAACGGATCGAGCGAATAGGCCGCGTGGCGGGCATAACCCCCATATGGCCGCGCCGCGATCCGCCGGGACATCGCCGCAATCGCCGCCGGGCTCAGCGCCATGTCGAACTGCTCATAAATCCGCGCGATCGTGGCAAGCGGCGCGCCGGTGAGGTCGTCGTAATGCAAATGGATTTTGCGCGCGGCGGGTATGTCTGGGCGCAGGTCAAAGTCAAGCAGCAGATTGGCACCCGCGATCCAGCGTGCCCCCACCTGGGCTCCGATCTCGGCGGTGTCGATCCGGCGCAGGAACGGTGTGCGCAAAATCTCAGTCAGCCGCGCCACGGAGCCCAGCACGGCGATAGGGTCCCGGTGTACGATGATAAACCGCGCATCCGGGTAGGTCGCGAGGATCGCCTCTAGCGAAAAAGTATGGTCCGGGCATTTCAAAACCCAGCGCGCGGGCTCCCCGTTCTGGAGGTATTGCAGAAATTGTTTGTGGAAGCTGAAGGCTTCGAGATGCCCGTGCGTATCGAGCCAGGCGCGGTAACCGGGCACCCGGAAAGTGGTATCGAAGCGCAGACTTTGAAACACATGCGCGGTGATCTCGGTACATTCCTGCGGACTATCGGCGGTGATGGGGTGGAGGTCGAGGAAGCCCGGCGCCAATGCCTCGAAAATCCGGAATTGCCGGTCCACAGTTCGGGCGCGACGGTCAGTTTTTGCATCAAACCCGGCGGGCCGGGGTGCCGGATAGATCGTCTGCCAGGCGCGGGGCACATGGTTGGCGCTATCCTCGGCCATCAGCGCGTGCAGAAAGCTCGTGCCGCTGCGGGGCAGGCCGAGGATAAAAATGGGGGCGGCGACAGGTGTTTGCGATAAGGCCGGGCGGGTGGCGTGGGCGCTCTCCACCAAGGCGGCGTTGCGTAGCAGGCGGATCATGTCCCAGCGCAGGGAAAGCTGGCCAAAAAAGCTGAGATCAGACCCCTGCCCGACCGCCGCGAGCAGCCGGGCCAGAGCATCACGGGCACCAACGCCGGGTGCGGTGCCCGAGGCCGCGATGAGAGCCCTGGGCGAGATATCCGGCCGCCAGGATGATGGCAGCTTCCGGTCAGCCAGGGCAAATAACGGACCCAGCGCGCGGTAGGCCCAAGCTGTGATGAGCGGGCGCTTCAAGCCCCTGACCACGGGCAAAACGACACTGAAAGCGCCCCGGCGCTCATGAGTGGGCTTTGCGCTCGATCAACTCGATCTTGTAGCCATCCGGGTCTTCGATGAACGCGATCACAGTGCTGCCGTGCTTCATCTTGCCGGCTTCGCGCACCACCTTGCCGCCGCGCTGCCTGATGCTTTCGCAGGCCGCGTAAGCATCTTCCACCTCG
>JAQNCU010000463.1 GCA_029077775.1 Acidocella sp.
AGCGCAGCCTGGTAGCGCATCAGTCTGGGGGACTGGGGGTCGTGGGTTCGAATCCCGCCGCTCCGACCATAAACAACACGAGCAAGCAACTGCTCACGGACCACGCCGGAATCCCTTAAGTATAAAAAAACCAACAAACCGATTCAGGACCTTATCAACAAGTCCTTCGCGTTATAGGTCCCCTTACGGCGCGCCAAATTTTGAGATCAGGGAGTTTTTGAAGCTTTCGCGGTAGCCCCATTCAGGCAATTTCGTGGGCTGCCGAGGATAAGCTGGTGGCTCGTCACATCCACACAGCTTCGATAGTGTTTAACTGCCAGATGACAGGCATCGCTACAGTCCTGGCCATTATCGCAGGCGATGATTTGGGCTTGTGCACTTGCCGCGCAAGGGGGCGCGGACGCCGTGGCATGACTCGGGCAAGCCATTAGGCTGAACGCCAGTATGAACGAGCAAAGCCGCCATCTTGCGACGGCGCTTCGCATTAAAGCCTCAAGGTTTGAAGCAAATAGCATCGTTACTTTACGGAGTAGCTGGCAAGCCCCCGAACAGTGATCCACCTCCGATGTAGTTAATTGCATGGCGGTTGGGGAGGTTTTGGTTTGGCCGGCACCGCGCCTTTCAACGCGGCTGGCGGTGGTGGCCACACCAAAACCTCTGGCGCTGGCGGGCGGTAGCCGAGTGATGAGTGTGGGCGGATGGTGTTGTACTGGCGGCGCCAGGCTTCGATGAGGATTCTGGCTTCTCCGAGAGTATAGAAGATTTCGCCATTCAGAAACTCGTCGCGCAGCCGGGCGTTGAAGCTTTCGATATAGCCATTCTCCCAAGGGCTGCCTGGCGTGATGTAAGCCGTCTGGGCACCGACGGCGGTGATCCATGCCTGCACAGCCTTAGCGATGAACTCGGGCCCGTTATCAGAGCGGACATGCGCGGGCGCGCCGCGCAGGATGAAAAGGTCAGAGAGGACATCAATGACATCATGGGAATTCAACCGCCGCGCTACCCGGATGGCCAGCGCCTCGCGCGTGAATTCATCGACGATGTTCAGCATCCGGATTTTGCGTCCGTCATGCGTGCGGTCCTCGACAAAATCATACGCCCAGACATGGTTTGGCCGCTCTGGGCGCAACCTGATGCAGGAGCCGTCATTCAGCCAAAGCCGGCCCCGCTTGGGCTGGCGCTGCGGCACCTTCAGCCCTTCCTGGCGCCAAATTCGCTCAACACGCTTCTTGTTCACCAGCCAGCCGGCATCACGCAGTAATGCCGTGATCCGCCGGTAGCCATAGCGGCCATATTGCCGGGCCAGGCCGATGATATCCGCAGTCAGCGCCACCTCATCATCCGGCGTCACCGGCGCCTTGCGCTGCGTGGCCCGTGGCTGCTCCAACACCCGGCAGGCAAACCGTTCCGACACGCCGAGTTTGGCCACCGCGTGCTGCACACAATCCCGGCGGCGCGCCGGGCTCAGAAGTTTCCCGAGGCAGCTTCCTTCAAAACCAATTTTTCTAGCGTCAGGTCAGAAACTGCACGCCGCAGACGGGCATTCTCCGCTTCCAGCTCCTTCAGCCGCTTCACCTGGTCTATTTTCAGCCCGCCATATTCCTGACGCCACCGGTAATAGGTCACATCGCTCACCCCAATCGACCGGATCGCGTCCATCACAGCCTTCCCCTGGGACGTCAAAACCTCAACCTGGCGCAGCTTCGCCATAATCTCCTCAGGCTTGTAAATCTTCCGCGGCATCGCACACCTCCATCCAAAAACTACATCAAGGATGGAGCGCTTTTAAGGGGGCAGACCAATGTCATCCTGACAGTAAAGCATGGATTTGCCAGATGAGCGGGCGATGAGCTCCTCTGGGACGAGAAGTACTCTATCCTAAGTTTAATGAGATAGTGATCTTTTTTAGCCTCTTTTGGTGTTGTCGCCCGGTTTTTGTTGCGTTTTAGGTGGGCAACCTGACTTTTTGCGGATTTTTAGGATAATCGCAGCAGGTGGTATTTATTAAGGTTGTGGTGTTTTTTTGAGTTATGAGGAATTTTAAAGATAAATCACATTCTTTACGATGATGGAGCCTCTTACGTTACGATGTGCGGCATCATGAACACGCTGCTTTGCCGATCCGCCGACCGGCCGACTACCGATATCGTTCCATCTTTAAGGCTGAGTCTTCTTGGTACCGCCAGATCGCCTCGCCACCAGCAACCGCAACTTATAGTCATTTCTATTAACAACGGAACGCGATAGTATTT
>JAQNCU010000464.1 GCA_029077775.1 Acidocella sp.
GCCACGCACGGCGCATCCCTTGCCCAAGCCGCCGCGGCGAACCACGTGCCGCTGGCCTATGAGGCCGCCGTCGCGGGCGGCATCCCGGTTATCAAAACATTGCGCGAGGGCCTGGCCGCCAACAACCTCACCGGCCTCGCCGGTATTCTCAACGGCACCTGCAACTATATCCTCACCGCCATGCGCGAAACCGGGCGGGACTTCGCTGAAATCCTCGCCGATGCCCAGGCTTTGGGCTATGCCGAGGCCGACCCCGCCTTCGACATCGATGGCATCGACGCCGCCCATAAGCTCGCCATCCTCGCCGCCTTGGCCTTCGGCCAGCAGGTTGATTTCGCCGCCGTACATATCGAGGGCATTCGCAACATCACCGCGCTGGATATCAGCTTTGCCGAGGAACTGGGCTACCGCATCAAACTCCTTGGCCTCGCCCGGCACACGCCATCAGGCGTGGAGACGCGCGTCCACCCCGCCATGGTGCCGCGCCACGCGCTGCTCGCCACCGTCGATGGCGTGTATAACGCCGTGCTTATCGAGGGCGATGCCTGCGGCAACATCTTCCTCCAAGGTCGCGGGGCCGGGGCTGGCCCCACCGCCAGTGCCGTGGTCGCGGACCTCATCGACATCGCGCGCGGCCACGCCATCCCGGTCTGGGGCACCGCGCCCGCCGCACTCTCCCCCGCCGCATCGCGGCCCATCGCCGCCGCATCGCGGCCCATCACAATGCATACCGGGGCCTATTTCCTGCGCCTGATGGTGCTGGACCAGCCCGGCGTGCTCGCCGATGTCACGGGCATTTTGCGTGACCACGGCATCTCGCTGCGATCCATGCTGCAACATGGCCGCAACCAGGGTGCTTCGGTCCCCATCGTGCTGGTCACGCACGAGACCGGGGAATCCGCCATCAACGCCGCCATCGCCCGCATCGGCGCTTTGCCCGCCATCCTCAGCCCCCCGGCGCTGATCCGCATCGAACCCGGCTGAGCCGCCGCCATATTTATGAAGGAACCCGCATGACCCAACGCCGCCTCGAAGATATTTCGGACCGCAACCTCGCCCTCGAACTGGTCCGCGTTACCGAGGCCGCCGCCATCGCTGCCTCGCGCTGGATTGGCCGGGGCAACAAAAACGCCGCCGACGGTGCTGCTGTCGAGGCCATGCGCAAAGCCTTCGACACGGTGGCCATCGACGGCACCGTGGTCATCGGCGAAGGCGAGATGGATGAAGCCCCGATGCTGTTCATCGGCGAGAAGGTCGGCCAGGGCGGCCCCGCCATGGACATCGCCGTAGACCCGCTGGAGGGCACCACCATCACCGCCAAAGGTGGTGAAAACGCACTCGCCACCCTCGCTTTGGCCGAACACGGTAATTTCCTGCACGCGCCTGACATATACATGGAAAAAATCGCGGTTGGCGGCGGCCTGCCCGATGGCGTCGTCAGCCTGGACGCCCCGCTCTCCAGCAACCTGAAAAACCTCGCGCGCGCCAAGGGCATCGATGTCGCGGAACTTATGGTCTGTATGCTGGACCGCGACCGCCACGCCGAGACCATCGCCAAAATCCGCGAGGCCGGGGCGCGCATCACCCTGATCAGCGATGGCGATGTCGCGGGCGTTATCGCCGTCTCCCAACCTTTCAGCGGCATCGACCTGTATCTCGGCTCCGGCGGCGCGCCCGAGGGCGTGCTTTCTGCCGCCGCCCTGCGCTGCATCGGCGGCCAGTGCCAAGGCAAATTACTGTTCGAGGATGACATCCAGATCGCTCGCGCCCGCACCATGGGCATCACCGACCCCTCACGCATTTATACCATCACCGAGATGGCCAAAGGCGACGTCATGTTCGCCGCCACAGGCGTCACCGGCGGCCCCATGCTGCGGGGCGTGAAACGCGAGGGCGCAGGTGCCATCACCCACTCCATCGTCATGCGCAGCAAATCCGGCACCGTACGCTATGTCGAGGCGCATCATAATTTTGCCAAGAAGAATTTGGGGATCTGAAGGAAAGTAAGCAGCCGCTTTTAAAAAAGCGGCGCCAAAATTTTATGGATACTGGGGCATGGGTGTGGCGCGGATGGTGCCAGCACCGCTGAATGCGTCCGCAAATTCACTCAAAAAACGATGATATGTATCTGTGGATATCGCTTAAATGTTTAACGCTAAAAATTCTAGAGCAATATCCGATCAGGTTGACTTAACAAGACGACCTGATCGGATGAAATTGCTCGCAAAAATACTGTTAGAGCT
>JAQNCU010000062.1 GCA_029077775.1 Acidocella sp.
CAGCCCGTCGATCCCGCCATATTCATCGACCACAAGGGCCAGATGGGTGCGCGTTTGGCGCATCAGCAACAGCAGATCGAGCACGCCGACCTGCGGTGCGACCATCAGCGGTTTGCGCAGAATGGCCTCGACGGAAAAATCCACGGGGTCACCTTTGTAAGCAAACACGTCCTTGATATGCACCATGCCCAAAACATCATCGAGATGCTCGCGGAACACAGGCATCCGGGAATGTCCCTCGCGGCGGAGTTGCTCGATCGCCTGCGCCAGGCTGGCATCGGCGCGCATGGCGATGATATCCGGGCGCGGGACCATCACGTCATCGGCGGTGATCTCGCGCAGGCGCAGCACATTGGCGATCAGCGCGCGTTCCTGCGGGTTGAGGCCCAAGGCTTCATCGCCGCTGCCCTCGCCTGTGTCGCCACTGGCCTCCTGCACCAGTTCCGCGATGGAATCGCGCACTGATTGTTCGGTGTTGCGCAGCCTGCCCAGTAACCGCCCGAGCGCCGAGCTCATCGGTTTTTCCACGGGTTGGCGATGCGCAGCCGTGAGAGAAGCCTCGCCTCCTGCCCCTCCATCCGGCGTGCATCTCCGGCGTGGTGGTGGTCGAACCCCTGCAAATGCAGCGCGCCATGGATCAGCAGATGCGCCAGATGTGCCGCCACTGACCGGCCTGCGGCGGCGGCCTCCCGCTGGACCACGCCAAAGCCCAGTAAAATCTCAGCCGGGTGTTCATAGGTCAGCACGTTGGTGGGTTTGTTACGTCCCCGGTGGTGATAATTCAACCGGCGTATCGTGCGGTCATCGGTCAGCACCACGTCGGCGGCGCAGCCCGCCGCGCGCATGGCCCGGGTGATTTTGCGCTCCACATCCCGCACGCATCGCCGCCAGCGCCGGTCCGTTATCACAATCCCGCCTTCGGGCATTTTCATGATTTCAAGCGCGGCGTTCGCGCGCGTGCTCCCGGGCGGCGGCATGGCGCTGGTCATAGGCTTCCACGATCCGCCCCACCAGGGGGTGGCGAACCACATCGGCATTGTTGAACCGCGCAACCCCGATGCCTGAAATCCCCTCCAGCGTATCCAACGCATCGGCGAGGCCAGAGCGTGTTCCGGCGGGCAGGTCGATCTGCGTCAGATCGCCGGTGATCACCATGCGCGTGCCCTCGCCCATGCGCGTCAAGAACATTTTCATCTGCACGGGCGTGGTATTCTGCGCTTCGTCCAGGATCACGAAAGCATGGGCGAGCGTGCGCCCGCGCATGAAGGCCAGCGGTGCGATCTCGATCTCCCCGGTTGTCATCCGCTTGGTCAGCTGGTCGCCGGGCAGCATGTCGTTCAGCGCGTCATAAAGCGGTCGCAGATAGGGATCGACCTTTTCCTTCATGTCGCCAGGCAAAAAGCCCAGCCGCTCACCCGCCTCCACGGCCGGGCGCGAGAGCACGATCCGGTCCACTTTGCCCGAGGTCAGCATCGCCACCGCCTGGGCCACCGCCAGATAGGTTTTGCCGGTACCCGCCGGGCCCATGGCGAACACCATCTCATGGCGGGCCAGCAGGTCGATATAGCTGGTCTGTCCCGGGCTGCGCGGGCCAATGGCCCCTTTGCGCGTGCGGATTGCGGGCAAGTCCGATAGCGGCAGGCGCGGCTCGGTCGCGGGGTCGGTCAGCCTGACAGCGGCATCAACGGTCGGCCCATCGATCATCTCGCCGCGCTCCAATTGCCGGTACAACGCCCCCAATGCGGCCTCGGCGGCGGCCACCTGCGTCGTCGGCCCGGTGATGGAGATGCGGTTGCCCCGGCAGGCCAGCCGCACGCCGAGCCGCTGCTCGATACGGGCCAGATGCCTGTCATGGTCACCCAGCAACAGCGGCAACAGCGCGTTATTGGCGAATGTAAGGGTGAGTGACCGCGGGGGCGGGACGGGTTGGGTAGCCGAAGACGCGATGATCTGGCTCAAGCGGCGATTTGCTCCTTGTCTAAACAGCCTAGAAGTGAATTGGGGTTGGCCTGGGTGATTTTAACCCGGTGTTCCTCGCCGGGCAGCGCCGTGGCCGAGGACACAACAACCGGCTGCGCATAAGGCGAGCGCCCGGCCATCTGGCCTGGGTGGCGGCCCGGACCGGTAAACAGCACTGGCATGGTGAGCCCCACACTGGCGGCATTAAACGCATCCTGCTGGCGGCGCAGTTCGGCCTGCAGCTCATAAAGCCGCGCATCCTTCACACGCGCCTCAACCTGCGGGAGAGCCGCCGCCGGGGTGCCCGGACGGGGGGAGTAATTGAAGCTGTAAGCCAGCGCGAACCCGGTCTCGCGCACCAGCGCCATGGTGGCGGCAAAATCCGCATCGCTCTCACCGGGATGGCCGATGATGAAATCCGAGGTGAATGCCATATCCGGCCTGACATCGCGCAACCGCGCCACAATACGCCGGAAATCATCGGCTTTGTGCTTGCGGTTCATCGCCGCCAGAATTTTATCCGCGCCCGATTGCACAGGCAGATGCAAAAAGGGCATCAGCTTGGCATTATCCCGGTGCGCCAGGACCAGTTCCTCGGTCATGTCCGAGGGGTGGGACGTGGTATAGCGCAACCGCCGCAAATCCGGGATTTCAGCCAAAGCCGCCAATAGCCGGGCCAGGGTCCAGGCCCGTCCATCCGGTCTCTCACCATGGTAAGCGTTTACGTTCTGGCCGAGCAGCGCGATCTCGCGCGTGCCCTGCGCCACCATGCGGGTGGCTTCCGCGATGATGCTGGCCGCCGGGCGCGAGGCTTCTGCGCCCCGCGTATAGGGCACCACACAGAAGGAACAGAATTTATCGCAACCTTCCTGTACGGTCAGGTTGGCGATCACGCCTTGCGGAGCCGCCACATCCGGCAGAAAATCAAATTTCGGTTCTACCGGGAATTCGGTATCCAACACCGCCTTACGGCTGCGATGCGCCTGCGCGATCAACTCCGGCAGGCGGTGATAGGCTTGTGGCCCCACCACGATATCGACATAGGGTGCGCGCTTGAGGATCATGTCGCCCTCGGCCTGCGCCACGCAGCCTGCCACGGCGATCATCATGCCCCCGCCGTCAGCCTGTTTGATATCGCGCAGCCGCCCGAGGGCCGAGAACATTTTGTCCGCCGCGCGCTCGCGGATATGGCAGGTGTTCATAATTACCATATCCGCCCCCTCGGGTGTTGCCACCGGGGCGTAACCCAAAGGTGCCAGCACATCGGCCATGCGTGCGCTGTCATAGACATTCATCTGGCAACCATAGGTCACAATATGCAGCTTGCGGGCGGGCGGATTGGTATTTTGGCGGTCGGTCGCGTTCATCACTCATGTTCCATACGGGTGTCCCGAATGGAAAAGCGCCTGTAGCCCGGCCGGGTCAAGTTCAATACCGTTGGAATGCTCCTGGTCTCCGTTACATCCCGCAATGATTTGGCGCGCCGTGTCAAGGAGAATTGCGTGAACCTTTGGCGCCTGAATGCGCGCGTCGCCTCATCGCCCCTGCCGCAAGCGGGCGGCTTCCACGCTCAACAGCGCCTCGATCGCGGCGGCGAGCGCCTTGCGGTTTTTATACCGCCCAGGCGCAATGGGCTCATGCAGGATAACGCTGGCATGGACCCGCCGCCGCCGCCCGATCCGGGCAAAATGCCCGGCCAGCGTCATATCCCCGTACCAGGATATCTCGGGCCGGTCGCGCTTGCGGACCGGCAATCCATCAAGCCCATCATAAACCAGCGTGACAGGCTGCACCACGGGCCGCGCGGGGTCATCGGCCAGGGCGAGAAAGGTCGAGGAAAACGGCAAAATCCGCGACCCGTCGGAGGTCGTGCCCTCGGGGAACAGAATGATGTTATCGCCCGCCGCCAATCGCCCAGCCAGCAACTTGCCCTCAACGCGCACCCGTTCGCGCTGGCGTGAGACAAAAATTGTCCGCCCGAGTTTGGCGATCACGCTGATCACCGGCCACCCGGCGATGGCGCTTTTGGCGATGAAGCAGCCGGGCAGCACCCCGCCCAGCACCACAATATCCAGCCAGGACGCATGGTTGGCAACGAATAATATGGGCCGATGGGCTGCCAGCTTGCCATGGGTGGTGACGCGCACGCCGAGGATATGCCCGATCCCGCGCCAGTATAACTGGGCGAACCGTTCCTTTCCCCGGCCTGGCACCAACAGCAAAACGGCCTGTATGAGCATTGCGGGAGATGTCCAGAGCACAGCGGCCAAAAGGCGCAGCGCAATCCGGATCAGGGCGCGCCGCCTTTCAGCATGGTCCGCAGATCGGCCAGAATCGGCTCCGGGTCGGCCACCAGAACATCACGAACAACCTCCACCCAATCCCCGACATCCTCGACCTTGGTCGGGTTGTCGCGCAACAACTCCCGTTTAATGAACGGAAATCCGGCGAGCAGCAAATGACGCCACAAATCAGCCGTGGGGTTCAAGGCCACCCGCCGCGCCACGCCGTCACGGATACGCAGCACCTGGAGCTTGCGGGTGATATGGATGGGGTCGTTGCGGCCAAGCTCGGTCTCCTCAGACACCGCGAGTGTGCCCAGCCCGTCATTATTGGCTTTGCGCATCAGCGCCTCATAGGGCCAAAGCGCCTTGCAACGTAGCCCGCCGCGCAGCATCGCCTGGGTTATGCCCACCTCATATGCATGAACGATGTAGGATTTTACCGCGACCGGGCGCACCGAGGCCCAAAAATCCCGGAAGGCTTCGGCCCGCAGCGCGACAGGCCCGAAGGCCAGAAAAAATGACTGGAGATGATAACGCAACTGCCAGCTCTCGGTCAGGCCCCAGATATCGGTCGTGTCATAGTCCAGCCGCCGCAACATATCGCCAAGCGGGACCAGCGGCCCGAACACGCTGTCATTGGCAAAAATAACCTCCTCGGTCCCAGCCCGTGGCAGACCGAGATACGCGATGGCATCACGCCATGCCCCGAAATCATAGCCGATATTACGCCTGATGATCACCGCCGCGCAAAGCGTTTGCAGCCGCGCCATGGCCTGCGCGTTCAGCCGCCTTGCATTGGTCACAAAGACCACGTCGCGGCCGTTCTCCTGCAACTCCCGCAGATACGCGAATAGTTGCGGGCGGACATTGCCGTACCCGTCGAAATGCATGAACAACGCCAGTTTCGGGCCAAGCGCGATGTCGCCCTCCGGCCAGACGCTGATGATCTGGCGGCGGCGGCGCAAATGGCTGAACAATATCGCCAAGGGTATCCAGACCAGCCATTTGGCTTGGTATAACAGCTCACGCACCAATTTGCGCGTCGCGCGCCTCATGGCCCGGCGGGCTCGGGTTGCAGGCTCAGGTCATCTGGCGCGTCGTCATGTATGGCGGTCACGGCCTTGAGGATCTCCACGGCCTCGGCCCCGCGGTTCAGGCGGTTGAGCGCGATGATCTCCCCGCGCAGGATCGACCAGAACAGCGTATCCAGTTTCGCACCATCCGCCGCGCGGCGCAGCAACCCGTCGCGCAGTCGGGCGAACAAAATGGCCGCGCGGTGCACATCCTCGCGGCTTTGCAGGGCGAGCATCCCGGCGGCGAACAGCAAATCCCGCCCGGTGTCCTCAAACGGTGGCCGCAGGCTGATCACCAGCGCCTCAACCGAGGGCCAGAGCGATTTTGCGGCTTTGTATTCGGTCGCGTTCACCAGGGTTACGAAGGCCGCGACCGTCAGAGACTGCATCCGGGCGGGGACCAGCCCACCCTGCCGCGCCGCCTCCAGCCGCGCCAATATATCCGGCGCCTTTCGACCCTCCTGTAACGCCAGCACCACCAACGCCGCCAGGGCATCATGACGGCACGCGGCGGTGCAGGCGGCCAGATGCCGCGCCGGCGGTGCCCAGGCGGCGAGCGCCTCAGCCTCAGCGAAATTGCCGTTATTGACCAGACGCACGAACCCATCAACGGTAAGTGGCCAGAGCGCCTCGGGCACATCTTTGGTCAACGATAACGCCCGCAACCGGCGCAAACCTGCCACGGCGCGGCCCGATTGCAGGTCCAGCATCGCCGCCGCCAGCCTGGCATCCCGCGCCGCGTCATCCGCCCCTTCATCGAGCGTTGCAAACCACGGCGCATTGGCGGTGATCGCCTACGCCGCGTCCAACCGGCCTTGGGTGACCAAACCCGTGAAAGCGGCCATTTCCAGGGGTCTCTGGCGATAGGATATTCCCGCCCGCCCGGCAAAACGCCTCGGCACATCCGCCGGATCACCGCAGGCGAGGTCCAGCACCGCCAGGGCGATTGCCGCATCATCCCCCACAACGCCCATAGGCGCGGTCTGCAAAATCGGCACCTCATGCCGCGCCGCATAATCCCACGCCTCGGCGAACCGCGATGCATTGACCAGCCGGATGAAGGCTTCAAGCAATAATTCATCGCGCCGCTCGGGTGCGATTTCGAGCCCCGCCAGCCGCGCCGGGATCAGCGCCGGGTCGCCTGTGGCAAGTTCCAGCAGCAACAGCGCCAGGGCGGCATTTTGTCCGCGCTCCCCCTCAGCCTGCGAGGCGACCTGGCTAAGGTCATGCGCATCGGCTAATGCTCTGGCCTCATTATAGCGTTCGGCATTCACCAACCTTATAAAAGCCTCCAACAGTAGCATGTGCCGCTGCGCGGGCTCGACATCCAACCCCGCCAACAACACCGGGATCGCCGCCGGATCACCGGCGGTGAGTTCAAACGTGAACAATGCCAGCATCGCATCGCGCGCCACCACGCCGCCATGCCGCCCGGCCATCCCCGCGATGTCATGGTCGCGCAAATATACCCGCGCATCATCATGGCGCGCGGCATTGACCAGCCGGATGAAGGCCTCCAGCAGCAACGCCCGCCGCCGCGCGGGCTCGATCGCGAGGCTCGCCAGCCGGGCCGGAACCACCGCCGGATCACCCGCGCCAAGCTCCAACATCACGAAGGCCAGCCGCGCATCGGCCCCGGCAACGCCCGAACCTGCCTCGATCGCCAGCCTGTCTATGCCATGGGTTTGCGCGGCGGCGCGCGCTTCATCATAGCGTCCGGCATTCACCAGCCGCGTGAAGGCCGCCAGGATAATCTGGTCCGCCTGGTGCCCGATCCGCCGCAGCGCCCCGGCGTAATGGAATGTCAGCGCGCTGTCGCCGCCCGGTGCAAGCGTAAAATTCGCCAGGCTGAGCAGGATGTTTCGCCGCAGATCGCCCGTCACGTCATCAGGCGGAAAATCCCCGAGCATCCGTGCTTTCAAATCCGCGGCGAGATCGATCCGCCCGGCATTTACCAGCGCCACCAGGCCGCGCCAGCCAAGCGTCACATCGCCCAGACCGACCAGCCCGTCCACGGTTTCGGCGTCCCCCGCCTCAGCGCGGCAAAGCAGAATTTCGGCCCGGATCGCGCGCCCGACATCATCCGACAGCGCATCGCACAATGAGCGCGCGCCGAGTGCGTCTTGCAGCCGCCTTATCGCGGCCTCGGCATGCAGCAGCATCGGCAGCAAACCCGCCCGGCACACCAAGCTGGCCGCGAGATGCATCGCGCGCCCGAACAAAATAATCCCCAACCCCAGTGGCATCACCCGCGCCAGCCCCGCCAGATCGCGCGGCGGCACCAAATCCGGCTGGTCGCCAAGCGCGGTGAGGTCGATCCCGAAACGCGTCTGCACCGCCGGGAGCAAAGCCTGCCACGCCCGCTCACCGGCGATCAAATCGCCATCATTCGCCGCCTCGAACACCGCGCGGCCGGCATAGCCCAGCCGCATATCGCTCATCATATCTGTACCGGCACTGCGCGCGACGAGATATTCGCGATACATGGCGCGCGATGCCGCCGCATCATCGATCAGTGCGAATGGCGCGGCGGACGCATAGGCTTTCAGCGACATCGCGCTGCGCTCCACGATCACATGCGCAAAACCCGCCGCCATCAAAGCCGCGCGCAGGCTCGCCGCGGTTTGCAGCACCAGATGCGCGCCGGGCGAGAGCAAGGGCAGCAGTGAACCGTTATCCAGCCCGGGCGTGATCACCTCGGCATCCGGCGTGGTCAGCATCAGCACGCCGTCGGCCGCCAGGGCTGCACGCATCAGCCGGAAAAACGCGGGTGGGTCAGCCAGATGCTCGATCAATTCGGTGGCGAGCACCACGTCCCACGGCCCGCGGGCAAGCTCAGCCTCGCCGAAATAGGTCTGGCTGATGTCCAGGCCCAGTTCCCGCGCGCCAAATAAGGCAAGCGGAGAGGGGTCATACCCCTCGCCGCGCCAGCCTTTCGCACGGACACAAAAATCAAGCCCGAAGCCGAAAGCCCCGCCAATCTCAAGCACGCGCGCGCCCGCTGGTTTGTCGATCCGGCTCAGCGGTGCCGAAATCGGCCATAAACCGGCACCCAACTGCACCTGGTAGATGTTCCAGCCAATCTCGATCAGCTCGTCCGAGCTGTAATCCATGGTCTCCGGGTTGTCGACAAACCGCGCCGTGCAATGCGGGCAGATATGCAGAATGAAATGATACGCCGCATCAGGCGGCCGGTAATCGATGTCCAACAACCGCGCCGCCGCACCATGTTCGCCGCAATTCGGGCAGACATGCATGGCTGTCCCATCGTCGAGCCACGTCACCTCGATATGCGTGGCGATCCGGATACGTCCCGCAGCGCCCATCAGCCGAACAATTCCGGCACCCGGTCGCGCAGCGCCTCGTTCAAAGCCTCCCGGCGGTCCCACAGGCCGCGATACCACGATGTCCGGGCTTCAACCTGATAGGCGAGCATACGTTCCCGCGCCACATAATCGCGCGCCGCATCGGCGATTTTGCGGGTCGCCTGCGGATAAGCGAGATAGCGCAACAGCCCGGCGCGTAGCTCCATCGGATCACGGAACAACATCCCGGTTTTGCCATCGACGATGCTCTCGCCATAAACCACCGGGCTCGCCAAGGTCGCCAGCCGCGCGGCACTCGCCTCGATAAATTTCAGATCGGATTTCGCCCGGTTGAATTCGGTATCGCCGAGCGGCATGAACGCAATATCCGCCGCCCCCATGGCCTGCATGTAGGATGCATAATCGGTCATCGGGTCGAATTTTTTATGCGGCGTGTCCAGCGCGTCAAAAAACGTCTGATCATACAAAACGTGGAAATGCAGCTTGGGCCCCACCGCGCGCGCCACCTCGTTCAGCGCCTGGATATAGGGTTCCCAGTCAGCCTGCCGGTTCAGAGCGCCGAAAAACAAGGTGAGATGGTCTGGGTGGCTGAAATTACGGATCGGCGGCAGCTCAAAAATCCCGTTTTTGAACACCGCCAGTTCCGGGTTTGAGGCGCGCAGCACATCGGCCAACGCCGCCGTGCTGGTCTGCACCGCATGAACGCCCCTAAAGCTGAGCAATTCATCGAGGTTGACGCCGCGCTCGACAAGGAAACTCGGGTTATCGTCGAATTCGCTGACCACCACATAGCCATCGTTCAGCATCTGTTTGAGCATCTCAAGTCCGGCCCCGCCAGCCAGTAAAGGGCGATGCAACACCGCGATCCGTGGCGCGTCATGCAACCGGGGCTTAAGATCGGTCTCGGCGGCGACGATCCCAAACATCGCGCTATCGGTGCGCAAGGCCCGTAAGGGCTCCAGCACCCGCACATCGCTGACGCCACCTTGCGGGGCGAGCATGGTGGCGGTCACCTCCATCCTCGCCGGCGCCGCTCTGCGTGCCCGCCAGATAAACTGCAACGGCCCGGCCCGGTTCAGATAATCATCCGGGTCCACCCCGATTGCCCGCAACCCCGGCGCCAAAGCCTGGGTAAACCCTTCCGCCTGCTCACGCGATATGGGGCGCGGTGCGATATCGGCCAGCTCCAACCCGGCACCGGCAAGGGCGCGGGCCATGGTCCGTGGGGTGAACCAGCGCAGATGCGTCCGGTCGAACAGGCCCTGGTCCTCATAATCGAACGTACCGGCGAGCAGCTTGGCCACGAACGACCAATGCTCGACATTTGGCATACACACCAAAATGGTGCCCAAAGGCGAGAGATGCGGCACATGCGCGGCCAACACCGCCCAGGGGTCGACGAGATGTTCCAGAACATCGCCGTATATAATGCAATCGATACCTTCCGGCACATCGAAGGGCATCGGATTGGCCTCGACATCGCCGCAGAATACCTCGCTGATCCGCCCGCGTGCATGGTGTATGGCGGCTTCGTCGAGGTCGATCCCGAGCACCCGGGCATTCGGGTTCCGCCGCAGATAATCGGCCCCCAGCGCGCCTTTGGCGCAGCCCACATCCAGAATGGTTTTGGCTGAGAGTGGGATTTTCTCCAACAATTCAGGGTTGGCGAAATCTGGATATTCCGTAACAGCAACAGTCAAAAATCGACATCCTTAATCATCGGGCGGCGGGTCTGACGCGGCATCATGCAAGGCACGCCCAATGCCGTGATAGACAAAACCCGCTTGCCTGATTGCTACGGGATCGAACACATTTCGTAAATCTAAAATGATACGACCGCGCATTAATTGTTTCATTCTGACGGGCGAGAGCGCGCGAAATTCGTTCCACTCAGTTATCAGTACGAGGGCGTCGGCATTTGTCAAAGCCTCTGTCGCGTCGACGGCAAAAATAACGCCGGGCGGTAACATGGGCCGCGCAACCTCCATCGCCGCCGGGTCGAACGCGATGATTTGCGCGCCGCGCGAGACCAACCCATCGATCAGCGGCAAAGACGGCGCTTCACGCATGTCATCGGTCTCCGGCTTAAAAGCGAGGCCGAGCACGGCGATGGTCAGGCCCCGCACATCGCCGCCACAGGCCGCCGCCACGCGCCCGGCCATGGCGTTTTTGCGGGCATCGTTCACGCTCACCACAGATTGTATCAGGCGGCTCGGCGCGCCCGCTTCCTCGGCAATCCGCATCAGGGCCAGCGTATCCTTGGGGAAGCACGACCCGCCAAAGCCCGGCCCGGCATGGAGGAATTTTCGCCCGATCCGGCCATCCAGCCCGATGCCGCGCGCCACATCGTTCACATCCGCGCCGAGTTTCTCGCACAGATCCGCCATTTCATTAATGAAGGTGATCTTCATCGCGAGAAACCCGTTGGCGGCATATTTGGTCAGCTCCGCCGTCTCCAGCCCGGTGAACAGCAAGGGGGCCT
>JAQNCU010000465.1 GCA_029077775.1 Acidocella sp.
GACGTGGACGCCACCAGATAGCCCGCGCCATTCTGCTTTGCTAGCTCCAGCACATTCAACGTGCCAACCGAACCCACCCGCAGGGTCTCGATTCCGAGCGCGAGGTAGTCGAACGGGCTGGCTGGTGACGCGAAATGAAACACAAAATCAAAACTTCCTGGATCAAACGTCTCGCAGATGTCCTGCTCAAGAAACTCAAACCGCGACTCGGTGCTCAGGTGCGCCAGGTTTTCCACCTTGCCGGTGCACAAATTGTCCACGCAACGGACCCTGTTTCCTTCAGACAGAAGTGCATCGCATAGATGCGAACCAAGAAATCCCGCGCCGCCCGTAACCAGAACTTGCATAACTTTCTCCCCTGCTCAAAGCCGATCAATGAACTCGCCACTCAATCAATTAATCTATCAATAGATTGAATTAGGCTAATATTCCCGCCTGTCATTCTGAGCGAAGCGAAGAATCCCCGCATTTCGCTCATCATCCCACTATCTTTGTTCCCTTGGCCCCAGCTCGAGACGGGTCGCAATCAATACAAGGAGTGAAGACATCCTTCCTTCATGCGTCTTGGCTCACAATAAAGCTCGAATAACTCCGTATCAGCCGTAGCCTATCTCAACCGTAGCCTATCTCAACCGTAGCCTATCTCAACCGTAGCCTATCTCAATCGTGGGAGCGACTCCCGCCGTCGAATAACGCAAACCGATCCATTGGCCAGCCAACAAAAGCAGATAGTACGGATTCAGCAGCAGGTAGCGCTTCCACAGCCTCTTTGGCTCCTGCGCGAGCCGATAGAGCCACTCCAGACCACGCTTCTGCAACTCCGGCGGAGCCTGTGGAAGTTCACCGGCGTGAAACGCAAACGCCGCTCCCACCGCAAGCATCGGCATCGAAAGCAATCCGCTCATCTCGTACGCAAACACCTCTTGCCGAGGACAGCCCAATCCAACGAACAGCACCTTCGCCCCGGAAGCTTTGATTCGATCTGCCAAGGAGTGCCGTTCATCCTCATCCAGTTTCCGGAACTTTGAAGGTTCGCTGCCCGCAATCTGAATATCCGGAAACTTCACCCTCAATTTGCTCTGCAATGACGCGAGAATAGATGGCGTCGATCCATAGAAGAAGACCGGCAACCCTTTGTCAGCCGACGCCTTCAACACCCGAAGCGTCAGCTCAGGCCCATAGACCCTGTTGGCCAGCTTCGTCCGATGCAGCAGGTTCAACGCCCAGCGCACCGGCTGCCCATCGGGAACGATCATGCTGAACCTGTTCAGCCGATACTGTTGCTCCTTGTCGGTCGCTCCCGTCATCACACCATGCACTGCAAGCGCCGAAACAGTGAAACTCCGGCCGCTCTCAGCCGCGTCCATGACGCGTTGCACCGCAGCATCGTAGTCCACCGCGTCCACCATCACGCCCAGCACATTCCGCTTGCCCAGGTCGATCATGCCAGCACCGCCGCTTTGCTCTGCTGCCAACGCTCGATGTTGAACTCGTAACTCTCGCGCAGGATCGCCTCGATGTTGTACTCGAGCTTCCATTCCGGATAATGCGACTGGAAGCGGCTCAGATCGCCGATCCACCAGATGTGGTCGCCCATGCGATTTCCTTCACTGTACGTCCAGCGCAGAGGCAGGTTGGTGAGCCGCTCGCAGATCGCAATCGCCTCCAACATCGAGCAGTTGCTGAAACGACCGCCGCCAATGTTGTACACCTCGCCCTGGCGCGGCTTGTTGAAAAACGCATCGAACGCCTGAATCAAGTCGTGGCTGTGGATGTTGTCCCGAACCTGCTTGCCGCCGTATCCGAACACCGTGTACGGCGTCTCAGTGGCGCAGCACTTCATCAGGTACGCGAGGAAACCGTGCAGTTGAGTTCCTGCATGCGCTGGCCCGGTCAGGCATCCGCCGCGAAAGCACGCCGTGCTCAATCCGAAGTAGCGGCCATACTCCTGCACCATCACGTCCGCCGCCACCTTCGACGCGCCAAACACGCTGTGCATGGTGTGGTCGATGCTCATCTCCTCCGGAATCCCTCCAGCGTAGGGATGCCTTGGGTCGATCTCCCACCGCGTCTCCAACTCCTCCAACGGCAGGCGATTGGGCGTGTCCCCATAGACTTTGTTCGTCGAAGTAAACAGAAACACAGCCTGTGGCGCGTGTTTCCGCGTAGCCTCAAGCATAGTCAGCGTGCCAACCGCGTTCACTCCAAAGTCCGTATGGGGATCCCGCGCTGCCC
>JAQNCU010000063.1 GCA_029077775.1 Acidocella sp.
CCGCTTTGCCGCGTGCTTCTGCACGACGAAGATCGGGGCGTGGTCGGCGCCGGGACGGGCTGCCACGCCCTGCGGCTCGGCCGTGCGGGTGAAATCGCGCCGCGCGGCATAGTCGCGCAGCGCCGTCTCCGCCGCCGCCGCCCGCGCCAGCACGCCCCGCGCCTCCTCCAGAAACAGCCGCCCGGTTTCGGTGAGCGCGATATTGCGCCCCACCCGATCGAACAATTTCACGTCATGCTGCGTCTCCAGCGCCGCGATGGAGGCCGAGACCGCCGCCTGGGTGAGATTGAGCGCGGCGGCGGCGCGGGTGATATGCTGGCGCTCGGCCACGGCGGCGAAAATGCGGAGCTGTTCGAGGGTCATGCGAAATACATAAACCAATTTTATCAATCGAACAAAAACTATCAGTTTTTAAGATTGTTTCGCGCGGCCTAGATCAGCGGGCGAAAGGCAGGTCACAAATGTTCGCTCGACCCTTTACCCATCATGCGCATCCGCTCGAGCTGGTGCGCCATTTCACACCCAACTGGTTCACCGTCACCATGGGCACCGGCGTGTTCGCGCTGCTGCTCAACCAGCTGCCCGGCCCGGCCTGGCTGCCGGGGCTGGCGGCGGAGATCTGGCGGGCGAATATCGTGCTGTTTTCGGTATTTTCCCTGGCTTATCTGGCGCATTGGGCGCTGTATCCGCGCCAGGCGGCGAAGATTTTCAGCCATCCGGTGATGCCGATGTTCCTGGGCGCGATCCCGATGGGGCTGGCGACCATCACCAACGGCACCCTGGCCTTCGGGCATGACCCGCAGCTGGCCTTGCGGCTATGGGAGGTGGATGCGGTGCTCTCGGTGCTCACCGGGCTGGGCGTGCCGCTCGCCATGGTGGTGACGCAGAAACATATGCTGGAATCGATGACCGGCGTCTGGCTGCTGCCGATCGTCGCCTGCGAGGTGGCGGCGGCCAGCGGGGCGCTGCTGGCGCCGCATCTGCCGCAGGACGTGGCGGCCAATCTGGTGCTGGCCGGGTATGGGCTGTGGGCGCTTTCGGTGCCGCTGGCGCTGGGTATTCTCACCATTCTGTTCCTGCGGCTGGTGCTGCATTCGCTGCCGGCGCCGGAGCTGGCGGTCTCTTCCTGGCTGGCTCTGGGGCCGCTGGGGACGGGGGCGCTGGGGCTGCTGTTGCTGGGCCAGGCGGCGCCGGGGCCGCACCCCTATGAGCGCCTGCCAAAGTTGGACTTCGCCGAGGCTGCTTTGTTCGCTTGAACAATATAGGCATTGACGCGAGCGGCCCGCTAGCCGGGGTGGCGGTTCTGGACGCGGATGGTGTTGTGCTGACGCGGTTTGAGACACCGGGGCGACCGGGGCTGATCGAGACCCTGCCCGGGTTATTGGCGCGGGCCGTGGCACTCGGGCCTGTGGGGTTGCTGGCGGTGAGCATCGGGCCTGGGAGTTTTACCGGGTTGCGGACGGCCCTTTCCCTCACGCAAGGCTACGCGGGCGCGGCTGGCGTAACGTTGGCCGGAGTGCCGGCGGATGAGGCGTTTGCCGAGGCCTTTGCCCGCATGGCGCGGCCGCTATGGGTGGCGATCAGGGCGCGTAAGGGGCGAATTTATTTAATTCGTGATGGCGTGGCGGCAGGGTTTGCCGATGTGAATATGCCGCGCGCGTCGCGGCCTGTGGCGCTGGCGGGGGATGCGGCGCCTGAAATGGCGGCACGGCTGGCGGCGGCGGGCAGCGATGTGCTGCTGACCGATGCGCGCCGGATCGACCCGGTTTGGGTGATAAAAGCGGCGTTGCGGCGGCAGGCGGCGGGGTTGGCCCCGCATGCGGCGCTGCCGGTTTATGTTGACCCGCCTGAGGCGAAATTACCGGAAGGCGGGCTGCGACCGCCGCCGGTGTTCGTGAGCCTGCCATGATTGAAGCCACACCTGCTTATGCCGAGCTGCTGGCCGCGATGCATGGCGCGGTGTTCACCGGTGAGGCTGATGGGGACCCCTGGGACGCGGCAAGTTTTGCGAAATTGCTGGGCCAAAAGGGGGTGAGCGGGTGGATCGATACGCGCGGCGGGTTTTTGCTGGTGCGGGCGGTGCTCGATGAGGCGGAGATTTTGACGCTGGGCGCGATGACGCGCCGCCAGGGCATTGGCCTGGGATTGTTGACACACGGGATTGCGGCGTTGCAGGCCCGGGGCGTGGTCGTGTTGCATCTGGAAGTGGCGGCGGAAAATGCGGCGGCGCGGGCATTATATGCCAAGGCTGGGTTTTTGCCGTCGGGCATCAGGCGGGGTTATTATGCTGATGGCAGCGATGCCGTGATGCTGAAGGCGGAATTCGGCATGGGAGGGGCGGATGGAGCTTGAGCATGTCGCGGATCTGCGCATCGAGGTGGGGGTGCCGATTGTGATCGGCCATATGCATGAAGGTTTGCGCCGGGTGGTGCCGATATTGGGTGGGCTGATTACCGGGCCGAAGCTGAACGGGCGGATTTTGTCGGCTGGGGCGGATTTTCAGGTGATCCGCGAGGATGGCTATACGAACCTGGAGGCGCGCTATGCCGCCGAACTGGATGACGGGGCGATGTTGTACATCGTGAATACTGGCGTGCGGTTTGGCCCGCCCGAGGTGATGGCGCGGATCATGCGTGGGGAGGCGGTTGACCCTGAATTGGTGTATTTCCGCACCCAGCCGCGTTTTGAAATTGCCGCACCCGGCTATGAATGGCTGACACGCCCGTTATTTATCGCGACCGGCGCGCGGCACCCTATGCATGTCGAAGTGACCGTATTCGAAATTAAGTGACAATGTCCGCGTGTAGACCGAGAAAGCCCAGCTTTTGTGAACAAAAAGCAGCAGAAAAACTTTGGTTTTTCTCGGCTAAAGACAGGGCAACACGCCGGCGTTTGATTAACGAGAGTTTTCGCGCGCTTTTATTGCCCCTGTAAAAGCGCCGCCAGCGTACCGGGTGGCAGATTGATCGGCGAGAACCCTGCGGGCGCTTGGAAATTCGCCACTGATTGCGGGGCGAAAACAACGCTGGTGGCTGTGATATCGGCGGTGCCCCGCGTATCCGTGCCTTTGAAGTGCAGGATGACGCCGGTGGCGGTGATGCAGGCGGTGGCGGTACCCTGGGGTTCGGTGATCAGGTAGGTTTCGCAAGCCAGGCCCGCGTAATGCCCGGGGCCGATGGCGTGGAAACTGCTGGAATCAGCGTGCATGAGCATCTGGGTATAGGCGGAAAAATCCGGGGCTTCGACAATGGCGTGCAAAGCGGGGACGATGATTTGCGCCTGGCCCGCGGGCAGGTTGGCGAGGATGTAGAGGCCTTGGGCGGGGGCCTCGACCCGGGCCAGTTCCTGTGCCGCGAAATAAGACATATTATAGGTTTGCGGCCCGGTATTGGGGTTGGCCATGGTATAGGTGACCGCGACATCCTGGTCGGGCAGGACCATGGGTGCGGCGCTGGCGAAGGCAGGTGCCAGGATGAACATAAAGACGGCGAGGGGTCTGGTCATGATTTGGGTCTCCGCATGGCTTCAATCTCCGCCAGCAATGCGGCAGGATCAGGGCTGGCGATGAACCGGGCGGGAACATCCAGCGCGCCTGAGAGCATGGTGTGATAAACGGCGCGCGGGATTTCCACAGCGCCGAAGCGGGCGAGGTGGGTGGTGAGGAATTGCGTGTCCAGCAAGGTGAAGCCGCTGAGCCGCAGCCGGGCGACGAGGTGGACGAGGGCAGCCTTTGAGGCGTCGGTGGCGGTGGAGAACATGCTCTCGCCGAAAAACGCGCCGCCGAGGCAGGCGCCATAAAGCCCACCGACCAGGATGTTGTTCTCGTAACATTCGACGCTGTGGGCGAACCCGATGATGTGCAGTTCGGTGAACAGGCGCTCGATTTCGGGGTTGATCCAGGTATCCGGGCGGTTGGTGCGGGCGCGCGCGCAGGCGGCGATGGTGGCGGGGAAATCATGGTCGGCGGTGAGGGTGAAACGCCCGCTGCGCAGGGTTTTCATGAGGCTGCGGGGAAGGTGGAATGTATCGAGCGGCAGGACGCCGCGCGATTCAGGGTCTAGCCAATGCAAAGCGCGGCTGGTGCGCGATTCCGCCATGGGGAAGAGGCCGAGGCGATAGGCGCGCAACAGCAGGTCTGGCGTGAGCGTGAAGGGACGCGCGGACATGAAAGAGAGACTGCCATGAATAGGCGGATCATGCCACGAGAATGGTTTGCCCCAGGCGGGTTGTTATGTGAAAGTAATGAATTGCGGATGGGTTGATACCGGAAGGCAGGATTTTGGCGCAGCATAATGCGACGTTGAAGACGCTGGAGCTGGGGCGGTTTGTCGCCGCGAGCCTGGTGATGCTCTCGCATATATTATGGGATGTGCCGCATTTCGCGGCCCGGCATGGGGAGATTGTGCTGGGTGGGTTTGTGCCGCCGGGGGCGGTTGGGGTGCAGTTTTTCTTCGTGCTGAGTGGGTTTGTGATGATGCTGGCGCATCATGAGGATTTTGGGCAATTGGCGGCGGTGCCGCGCTTCTGGTGGCGGCGGGCCTTGCGGATTTATCCGATGTATTGGCTGGGGCTGCTGGTGCCGGTTTATTATCTGTCGGGGTTTTTGCATCCGGGATTGACCGCCGCGCTCGTGACTCTGGTGCCTGTGAACGTGCATGAATTCGTGCCCGCCGCATGGTCTTTGCGTTATGAGATGGCGTTTTACGCGATGTTCGGCCTGTGTTTGTTGCCGCGCGTGGGGCTGGTGGTGCTGGCCGGGTGGGTGCTGGTGGTGGTTTGGTTTGTTTATCAGGCGTACCGGCCCGTAAGCTTGGAATGGTTGCTGGACCCGCCGTTCATGTATCCGTTGGACCGGTTTTTCTACGCAGGCGGCTCGCGCTTTGTCTCGTTTTTTGAGTTGTATTTTTTTGCCGGTCTCGGGGCAGGCTGGCTGTTCGTGCGGCGTCTAGCCGGGGTGTTTCGGGGTTGGGCGAGCTTGTGCGCGGGGGTGGTGTTGCTGGCCGCCGGGGCGCGGGCGGTGCAATACGGGTATGGCTACCCCAACCCGCCAATGGCCCCGGTGCTGGCGGCGGGGTTTGCCGGGGTGATTCTGGGGCTGGCATGGCTGGAGCGCGCGGGGGTGATCAAATTGGGGGCGCGGGCCAGGCTGCTGGGCGCGATGTCTTATCCGCTTTATATAGTGCACATGCCGTTGATGCTGCTGGTGGATGTGCAATGCGGCAAATGGCTGCGCCTGGGGCCTGTGGCGTTATATGTGTTTGCCTTTGCCTGCGTGGCCGGGATTTATGCCATTATCTGGGCGGCGACGATCTGCCTGGACCAGCCGGTGCAGAGATATGTCTCGGCCCGGTTTTGGACAAAAAAGTCCCCGGGTGACATCACCCGGGGGAATTTGTTGTCTCCCTAAACCTGTACGGCTTTTTTTAGTTAAGGCTGTGGAGGCATGCCGGAACAATATCAAATCAGGTTGACTGAACAAGACGACCTGATCGGATAAAATTGCTCGCAAAAATGAGCTTGGAGCGTTTCCGTTTGATCGGAAGACGCGCCAAGGGTGCCCCGATATCAACGCTCCGGCGAGGTGACCGCCCAGCCATGGCTGTGAACCAGGCCATCGTCATAGCCGTGATCATCCTGCTGGTGCTGCTCAGCGTGGTTCTGGTGGTTGCTGGTCTGATCCTGGTCCAGAGATGGGTTGTTGGTTTGCTGGGGCATGAGGGCGACTCCGATGATGGTTGAACTTGATTAGTTAACTATTTACATTTCTGTGGGGGCGCCAGCGGAATTATACGCGTTTTGGCGAAATATGTGCGTGACTTCATTGTAAAAATTTGCAAACTGTAAACTATGTCAAAAACCGCGATCGGAAAGACCATTCGTCGCCTGCGGATGGAGCAGGGGTTCACGCAGCAGGGTTTTGCCCAGAGGCTGGGGATTTCGACCAGCTATCTCAACCTTGTTGAGCACGACCAGCGCAATGTGACAGCGTCACTTTTGTTCAAGCTGACCGATATATTGCAGGTGGATCTGGCGGCACTCTCCGGCGTGCAGGAGCGTGAGTTCGAGGTGGCGCTGCGTGAGGTGTTCGCCGACCCGCTTTTGGGCAGCGAGCCCGTGCCGGAGGCGGAGATCCAGGCGTTGGCGGCGGCCCCCAATGGCGCGCGGGCGATTTTGGCGCTGCACCGTGCCTGGGCGGGGGCGCGCGAGGATGGCACCGGGATCACGCTGCCATCGGGCCGCAAGATCATGCTGCCGAATGAAGAGGTGCGGGATTTTTTCCACGACCATGCCAATCATTTTCCCAGCCTGGAGGATGCCGCCGAGGCGATAAGCGCCACCTTGAACGCCGCCGCGATCGGCACCAGCCATGCCTTGGCGGAGCGGTTGCGGCGTGCGCATGGGCTGGTGGTGAGCGTGCAGACCCTGCCCGGGGCGCTGCGCATTTATGATGCGAAGGCCAGGGTTTTGACCCTGTCGGAGGATTTGCCGCGGGAGAGCCGGGGCTTCCAGATGGCGTTCCAACTGGCCTTGCTCGAGACGCGCGGTGCTGTGGATGCGCTGGTGGAGGGGGCCGCGCCGTCATCACGCGAGGCGCAGGAATTGTTGCGGATCGGGCTGTTGAATTATGTCGCGGCGGCGATTCTGATGCCCTATGAGCCTGTGCTGAACGCGGCGCGGGATTTGCGCCATGATGTGGACGCCATCGCGGCGCGGTTCGGCGTGAGCTATGAGCAGGCGTGCCAGCGCCTATCGACCTTGCAGCGTATGGGTGCGCGCGGGGTGCCGTTTTTTTTCCTCCGCGTGGACCCGGCGGGCAATGTGAGCAAGCGGTTCTCGGCGGCGGGCTTCCCGTTTATGCGCTTTGGCGGCACCTGCCCGCGATGGATCGTGCATTCAGCCTTCGCAACCCCAGGCGCGATCCGCGTGCAACTGGCCGAGCTTTCAACCACCGAGCGGTTTTTGTGCTTCGCGCGCGCCATCACGGGCCGCCCCGCGCGCTGGGGGGAGCCAGCACCGGTGCGGGTGGTGGCGATGGGCTGCGATGTGAGCCATGCTGGCGACTTGGTATATGGTGATGGGTTGGACCTCGCGACCGCCGCCGTGGGCATCGGGCTTTCCTGCCGGTTATGCGACCGGCCTGATTGCCGATCCCGCGCGTTTCCGCCGATTGCGCATAGATTGACCATCGACCCGTTGACGACGAGTGCGAGCCCATACCGGTTCGAGGTAAAGGGGTAGGCATTTTCTTGACCGGTGGGACGATCCCCCGGAGGATGAGGGATAAAGGAGAGTTTCCCGATGCGTTTTGAAGGTACCGAGAATTTTGTCGCGACCGAGGATTTGAAAATGGCGGTGAATGCCGCCGTGGCCCTGCAGCGGCCTTTGTTGATCAAAGGCGAGCCGGGGACAGGCAAGACCGTGCTGGCGCAGGAGATTGCGCGCGCCCTGGGGCGGGATTTGATCTCATGGCATGTGAAATCCACCACCCGGGCGCAGCAGGGGTTATATGAGTATGATGCGGTGTCCCGGCTGCGGGATTCGCAACTGGGCGATGCGCGGGTGCACGATATCGGCAATTACATCATTCGGGGCAAATTATGGGACGCGTTCGAGGCGCCGGGGTCGCCGGTTTTGCTGATCGATGAGATCGACAAGGCCGATATCGAGTTTCCGAATGATCTGCTTTTGGAACTCGACCGGATGGAGTTTTTTGTCTACGAGACGCGCCAGACGGTAAAAGCCAAAACGCGGCCTGTTATTGTTATTACATCAAACAACGAGAAAGAATTGCCCGATGCGTTTCTGCGCCGGTGTTTTTTCCATTACATAAAATTCCCGGACCGTGAGACCATGCAAAAAATCGTCGATGTGCATTATCCGGGCATTAACGGGCTGTTATTGCGCGAGGCGCTGACATCATTCTTTGAGCTGCGCGAGGTGCCGGGATTGAAAAAACGGCCCAGCACTTCGGAGTTTCTTGACTGGTTGAAACTATTGCTGGCCGAGGAGATCGGGCCGGAATTGTTGCGCGATCGCAATGCCGCCAAGCTGATCCCGCCTTTGCATGGCGCGCTGTTGAAGAACGAGCAGGATGTGCATTTGTTTGAGCGCCTGGCGTTTTTGCACCGGCGCAATGCTGTCTGAGCGACGATGTTCATAGGGTTTTTTCTCGCGCTCAGAAAAGCCGGGGTTAGGGTTTCATTGCGTGAGCTGCTGATGTTGCAGGAGGCGATGGCGGCCGGGTTGGCGGGTTTTGACGTCGAGCGGTTTTATTTCCTCGCGCGCGCGACGCTGGTGAAGGATGAGCGGTTTTTAGATAAATTCGACGAGGTGTTCGGGCAACATTTCAGGGGCGTTTTGCAGCCCCAGGCCGAGGTGCCGGATGGCGTGGCGATGCGGGATTTGCCCGAGGAATGGCTGCGCCTGATGGCCGAGAAAAACCTGACAGATGCCGAGAAAGCCGAGATCGAGGCGCTTGGCGGCTTTGAGGCGCTGATGGAAACATTGCGGAAACGGCTGGAGGAACAGAAAACCCGGCATGAGGGTGGGAGCAAATGGATCGGCACCGCGGGCACCTCACCCTTTGGCGCGAACGGCTATAACCCCGAAGGCGTGCGCATCGGCCAGCCAAGCGGGCGGAATCGCTCGGCGGTGAAGGTTTGGGATGAGCGGTCGTTCAAAAATCTCGCGGGCGATGTGGAGTTGGGTACACGCAACATGAAGGTGGCGCTGCGTAGGCTGCGGCGTTTTGCGCGTGAGGGGGCGGCCGATGAGCTTGACCTGCCCGATACCATCAGTGCCACAGCGCGCAATGCCGGGTATCTGGACATTAAAATGGTGCCGGAGCGACGCAATGCGGTGAAGATTTTGCTGCTGTTGGATATTGGCGGGTCGATGGATGACCATGTGGCATTGTCAGAGCAATTATTCACCGCCGCCGGGTCTGAGTTCAAACATCTCGTGACGTTGTATTTTCATAACTGCCCGTATGAGACCCTGTGGCGCGATGCGCGGTTCCGTAAATCTGATGCGATGGCGACCGATGATGTTTTGCACACCTATGATCATACGTGGAAACTGGTGTTTGTGGGTGACGCGGCGATGAGCCCGTATGAGCTGATCCAGCCCGGCGGCGGCATATCATCGATGAACACGCAGTCAGGCCAAGCGTGGCTGGCGCGGATTGTAAAAGCGTATCCGGCGGCGGTGTGGTTGAACCCGGTGGCGGAAAGCCATTGGGGGTACACGCAGACCACGCGGGTGATCCGTGATATTATGGGGGAGCGGATGTTTCCCCTGACACTGGAAGGGCTGGATGGCGCGATGAAGCGGTTGATGCGGTAGTTTTTTTGGCGGCGCGCCCAATATCACGGTTATGAAATATCCCCGATCCGACCATTGCGACGGCAAGACTTTTTTCAACCCCGAACCGACGATGCGCAACGCCAAGGGCAGGCGCATGGGGTTTATGACCATTATCCGCGCACGGATGAAAAAAGACCCGGCGGTGTGGGCCAACTGGCCGGCATTTGTTGCCAACCGGGATTATCCGGCACTGGCGGCCCCCAGTGTTTGTTTCATCGGGCATAGCTCGTTTTTGATCCGCCTGCCGGGGCTGAATATTTTGACCGACCCGGTATTTTCCAAGCGTTGCTCGCCGGTGCGGTTTGCCGGGCCGTCGCGGGTCCGCGCACCGGGGATGCGGATGGAGGATCTGCCGCCTGTGGAGATGATTTTATTGTCGCATAATCATTATGACCACATGGATATCTCGGCGCTGAAACGGTTGCGGCGGTTACACCCAAAGGCAGTGATTGTGACCATGCTGGGCAATGCCGCGTTCCTGGCGAAAAAGGGGCTGACGGGCGCGATCGAGCTGGATTGGTGGGATGAGACCCAGGTGGGGGAGACGATGGTAACCGCGACCCCGGCCCGGCATTTCGCGGCGCGCGGCTTGTATGACCGCAACGAGACTTTGTGGGGCGGGATGATGATAATGCACCAGGGGCGGCGCCTCTATTTCGCGGGGGATACTGGGTATACGCGGTTTTTTAAGGAGATACGCGAACGGCTGGGGGCGCCGGATTTCGCGCTGTTGCCGATCGGCGCGTATGAGCCGCGCTGGTTTATGGGGCCTGTGCATATGAACCCGGCAGATGCCGTGCAGGCATTTCAGGATTTGGGGGCGCGGCGGGCGGTGGGGATGCATTTTGGGGTGTTTCAACTGACCGCTGAGTCCATCGATGCGCCGTTGCATGATTTGCAGGCGGCGCGGGCGGCTTCAGGCGTGGCGGCGGCGGCGTTTTTTAGCCTCGATGTGGGGGAGAGTGCGGCGCTGTGGTGAGGGGGCGGCAGCGGGGTAAGCCGAAGCCGGACGCCTCATGCCGCCATTTGGAAATCATGCTGGTTGCAATATCGAAGTGCCGGGCGACAGGCGCAATCACCGCACCCGGTGCGAACACCGCCTCTGAAACCCGCCGCCGCTCCTCAGAGTGTCACTTGCGCCGACGATCTCGCCTCGTAATCACTGTGACTTGTGACATACTCGAAAGCTGGCTCCACGCGAAAGGTCATATTTAATACCAGCTGGCCTAAAGGATGACTCTCGGCGGGCGGCAAGCGCTTCTTTTTGTGAACAAAAAGAAGCAAAAAAACATTATTAATCTGGGCCTTTGGGGTTTCAGAAGCCCGGCACCGGCATAACAAAAGTTTTTTGCGCCGCTTTTTTTCAAAAAAGCGGCTGCTTACTTGGATGTGTCACTGTCTTCGCGGATTGGTATAAGAGCATTGCTTCCGTGAAGAACAGAAATCCAACAAGGCGATTCACACCAGAGGGATACCGCAATTTGCAGGATTTGCTGTCTACTGCGCGGACCCCGTCTGCAGGATGCGTAGGGCCCGCACCGCTTTTTCATCGCCCTGTGCTGCGGCTTTCTCAAAGAGTTCTTCAGCCTTGACTGAATCCTGCGGCACGCCGTGGCCGTAAAAGTAGTCAAGGCCCAGGTTGAGTTGCGCATCTGCAATTCCCTGAACAGCGGCCTTGCGGTACCAGCTGGCGGCCTGCGCATAATCCTGCGGCACGCCGTGGCCGTTTGC
>JAQNCU010000064.1 GCA_029077775.1 Acidocella sp.
GTGCGATGACTCACCCGAGGCCGCATATGCGCGTGCCGCAGGGTGGGAAATTGCCTATGACGGCATGGAGGTATCATTGTGACTGACATGATGACCGTCGATGCGCTGGAAGCGGCGCTGCGTGAGATTGGCGCGCGCCATTATCATAATTTGCATCCGTTCCATAAGCTGCTGCATTCCGGCGCGCTGACCAGGCCACAGGTCCAGGCCTGGGCGTTGAACCGCTATTATTACCAGAGCCGTATTCCGCAGAAGGACGCCATCATCGTCTCACGTTTGCCCAATGCCGCACTCCGGCGGCTATGGCGGCAGCGTTTGGCCGACCATGACGGGGATGAAACCGGCGATGGCGGCATCGCGCGCTGGCTGCGTCTGGCAACCGGCGTGGGGCTGGCGCGCGATTATGTGGAATCGACAGCGGGCATTCTGCCGAACACGCGCTTCGCGGTCGATGCCTATGTTCATTTCGTCCGCGACCGTTCCGTGCTGGAGGCTGTGGCCTCGTCGCTGACCGAGATGTTCTCGCCCGGCATCATCGCGGAACGGGTCTCGGGCATGCTCGCGCATTATGATTTCGTCTCTCCCGGAACGCTGGACTATTTTAATGCGCGCCTGCACCAGGCGCCGCGCGATGCCGATTTCGCGCTGGATTACGTAAAGGCGCAAGCGTGCAGCCTGGCGGACCAGCAGGCAGTGTTGGCGGCCTTGCGGTTCAAATGCGATGTGCTCTGGGCGCAGTTGGACGGGTTATACAGCGCCTATGTCACGCCGGGGCATGTGCCGCATGGCGCGTTTTTGGCAGCGGACGACACGGCATGAGCGCGATGGCGGCGATATCAGCGGCATCATCGCCCGCTTTGCGCCGGGGCGTGCGGCAGCATTTTGATACGGTGCGCGGCGCGCCTATTTTGCAGGCCCCTGAGCGCGTGGTGGTGCTGGATGACATCGCGCTCGCCATTATCGAATTATGCGATGGGCGGACCAGTATTGCGGCCATGTCGGAAATTCTTGCCGCGCGCTTCGCAGGCGAGGCGGCGGAGGTGGAGGCGGATGTGCTGGCATTCATCGGCGAGCTTGCGGATAAGGGACTGGTGAGCGCGTGAATATTTCGCCACCAATCGCGCTGATCGCAGAGCTTACGCATCGCTGCCCGCTACAATGCCCGTATTGCTCCAACCCGCTGGACCTTCTCGGGTTGGCGCGAGAGCGCGACACCGCGTTCTGGATCAACGTGATCGACGAGGCGGCGGAACTCGGGGTTTTGCAGCTGCATTTAACCGGCGGCGAGCCGTGTTTGCGCGCCGATCTGGCGGTTCTGGTCGCCCATGCGGCGGCGCGCGGGATTTATGTCAATCTCATCACATCCGCCGTCGTGCTCGATGAGGCGAAGCTGCGCGCGTTGGCTGAGGCCGGGCTCGGCCATGTGCAGATCAGCATCCAGGGCGCGCAGGCGGATGCGGCCGACCGGATCGGGCATTATCGCGGCGGGCATGAGAAAAAGCTTGGCCTGGCGCGGCTGGTGCCGGGGTTGGGCATGTCTTTGACCATCAACGCGGTTGTTCACAGGCAAAATCTGGATGAACTGCCCGCGATCATCGCGCTGGCGGCATCTATGGGGGCCGACAGGCTGGAGGTGGCGCATGTGCAATATCATGGCTGGGCGCTGCGCAACCGCGACGCTTTGATGCCCGACCGCGCGGCGTTTGAAGCAGCGGACCGGGTGGTGGCCGAACAGCGCACGGCCCTGCGCGGGCAAATGGTAATCGACTACGTGGTGCCGGATTATTATGCGCAAAAGCCCAAAACCTGCATGGGGGGATGGGGGCAGCGCGTGATGACCATGGCACCCGATGGCAGCGTGCTGCCCTGCCATGCCGCGCAGAGCATTCCCGGGCTGGTATTCGAGCGGGCAGGGGAGAGACCCTTGCGCGCGATATGGGAGGAAGGTGCCGCCTTCACGGCGTTTCGTGGGACCGGGTGGATGCGCGAGCCCTGTGCCTCATGCCCCGCGCGGGAGCAGGATTGGGGCGGGTGTCGTTGCCAGGCGATGGCGTTGACCGGCGATGCGGCAAACACCGACCCGGTTTGCCATTTATCGCCGTTGCATGAGCGGGTGACTGAAACCGCGATGGTAGCGGCACAATCGGGCGTGACGGATTTTATCTATCGAAGGCTGTAAATATCCGGGCGTGACGCCACGCCCGGATGTCTTTCGGAGCCCTTTTAGCTCTTGGGCCGGATCGCGTCGGCGGTGCCCTGGATAAAGGCAGTGATCTGCGTGACATCGGCGGGCGTAAGTTTGCCAGCGTAATTCGGCATCCCCTTGGCCGTGTAAGGTCCGTTGATCACGTAGTTTTGCAGGTTGGTCAAAATGGCGGCGTTGACATAGCCCAGATTGGGGATAGCCCCGCCATTATTCACGCCCGGCACACCATGGCAGAACACGCAATTGCTGACATATAAGGCTGTACCCGGCTTCACGTCCGCCGGGTTATATTTCACACCCTGCACCAAGCCGTCCATCTGGTATTTGGTGAAGCTGGGCAGCGGCGCGGTGCCGCCGAGCGCGAAGGTATAGACCGTGCCAGGGCTGTCACGGTCGGTTGCGTGTTCCGCAAGGCCATAAACCCCACCCCAGCCGACCGCGACCGAGACATATTGCACGCCATTGAGCATATAGGTGCTGGCACCCGCCATCACGCCCGTTCCCATGGGGGATTGCCAGAGTTTGGCACCCGTGGTGGCGTTATAGGCCACAAACCTGCCATCCGCTGTGCCCTGGAACACCAGATTACCGGCTGTGGTCAGCGTGCCGCCATTCCAGGGGGAGTCATAAGTATGGACCCAATCAGGTTTGCCAGCGGCGACGTTCCACGCGACCAAACCGCCATAAGGCTTGCTGGTCGGCGCTGTGGTGTCCAGCGCCTCGCCCAGATTCCAGCCATTGGCGGACATGGCAACACCGGGAATATCCTTGTTCGGTCTCCATGCGGTGTCGGACATAAGCGTGACCGGGACATTCTGCGCCGGTATATAGGCATCGCCCGTCATCGGGTTATAGGACATTGGCTGCCAGTTATGCCCACCATAGGGGCCGGGGACGGCATCGAAGGATTTTGTGGTGTCAATCGCCTCGGGGTTGACCATCGCGACCCCGTCCTTGGTGTAGCCCTTGGCCCAGTTTTCAGCGACGAAAGGCGTTGCCGAGATGAATTTACCGGTGACCCGATTCAACACAAAGAAGAACCCGTTTTTCGAGGCCGACATAATCACGGGTGTTTCCACGCCGCCGATTTTCATGTCCGCCAGGGTCATGCTCTGGGTGGCATCGTAATCCCAATTATCGTGAGGCGTTTCCTGGTAATGCCAGAGCAGATGGCCGGTGCCGGCGTTTAACGCAACGATGGAGGTGAGGTAGAGATTAGACCCACCTGCCGGGCTGCGCAGGCTGGCCGACCAGGGCGTGCCGTTGCCGGTGCCGAAATACACGATGTTGCGCTTGGGGTCATACGCCATGCCGTTCCAGGGCGAGCCGCCGCCGCCGACGAGCCAGTATTTGCTGGCAGGATCCCAGGTTTTTGCCGCCGCCGCCATGGCTTTGGATTTATAAGGATGTGCGGGGTTGCCAGGTACCACATAAAAACGCCAGGCCAGCGCACCGGTTTCAGCATTGAAGGCCGAGACATAGCCACGCGTGCCATATTCCGAACCGCCATTACCGATCAGCACATTGCCATCGATCACGCGCGGGGCATCGGTGATGGTGTAATCATGCTTCGGGTCGGTGATCGTGTTGATCTGCCAGTCCACATGCCCGGTCGCGGCGTCCAGCGCGATGAGACGGCCATCGAATGAGGCAACATAAACCTTGCCCTTATACACGGCGACGCCACGGTTCACGACATCGCAGCAGCCTTTTTTGCCATCCTTGCCGGGGACTTTTGGGTCGTATGACCAGATCTCGTTGCCGGTGCGGACATCAATGGCGTGAACGATGCTCCAGGGGGCGGTGACATACATGATGCCATCGACGACCACCGGCGTTGCCTCCACCCCGCGCGTGGATTTCATATCATAGGTCCAGACCAGGCCGAGTGATTTGACGTTATCGGCGTTGATGCTGGTAAGATGGCTGAACCGATTCTCCCAGTAATCGCCGCTGATGGTCGGCCAATTATCGGAGGTTTTGGCGTTGGCAATGATCGCGGCACCGGTGACCTTGTCAGTGGCGGCCTTGATCTGTTTGGCCGAGAGGCCAGTGCTTGCATTGGTCTGCGCGCTCGCGGCACCGCAGAGAAGCATTGTGGCGACGCTGGCCATAAGTGAGGCGCGGCCGATGCGGCTGACGCGCGCGGAAAGCCCCGGTTTCCGCCCTGCGGATGGTTCATTTAAATGATTCATCACGTTCCCTAAACCTGTTATGATTGGTGTCTTAGTCTTTGGCAGCCAATGCGTTTATATGCCGACGCTCTTGGAAACGCCGGTTACGCCCCGATTTCCTTCGGTGACAATAAGAAATATGGCTGAAATATCTTGCGCTCACAAGCCTTGAATCACGCCGCCGCGTGTTGATTGCCAGTATTATAGTGCATCTGGTCATGTGTCTGGGTGCTGGCGATCAACGCAATGAAGGGTTCCGGGCGGTGCATGAGGTAACCCTGGACCATGTCGATACCGAGCGATTGCAGCATGTCCAGCACCTCGGCTGTTTCGACATGTTCGGCGATGGAGCGGATGCCGATCACCTGCGCGATTTCGATAAAACAACGCACAGCGGCGTGGTTCAGTCGGTCCTCGCGCAGATTGGTGACGAATTGGCCATCGATTTTCAAAAAATCGACCGCCAGGGCCTTCAGATACCCGAAAGACGCGGCACCCGCGCCGAAATCATCGAGCGCGACCCGCGCCCCGGCGCGACGTATGGCACCGATGAACGCTTCCGCGTCCAGCAGATTGATGATTGCCGCTGTCTCAGTGATCTCGAAGCAGATTTTGCGGATGTCGAAGGTTGCGGCATTGATCATCGCCAACAGATCGGCGCGGAAAGAAGGGTCGCCGACCGATTTTCCCGACAGGTTGATCGAGATCATCTCAAACCCATCGGCATTTCCGCCAGTGCCCAGCGTGGCGAAGACATTTTGCACCACCCAGCGGTCGATCCGGGTGGCGAGGTGATAACGCTCGGCCGCGGGTAGAAATATGCCCGGTGAGATATAGGCACCATCCGGCCCGCGCAGACGCAACAATATCTCGCAATTCAATTGGTCCGTGTGGCGGGTTAAGGGCTTGATCTGCTGGGCGAACAGCTCGAACTGGTTCTCATCCAAAGCCATTTGCAACCGGTGAACCCATTGCGTGTCGCCATGGCGTGGTGAGATCGCATTGTCGGTTTCAGTCCAGGTGTAAACCTGGCCACGCCCGGCCTCCTTGGCGGCGTAGCAGGCGATATCTGCGGCTTTCATCAATGTGCTGATGTCTGGCCAGCGCCCGTCCACCGGCACGAGCCCGATGCTGGTGCCGATGCGGAAGCGTTTATCATCATGGATAAAGCGATACTGGTCGGTGACCGCGCAGATTTTCTGGGCGATGATCTGCGCGCGTGCCACGTCGCACCCGATCAGCAACAAACCGAATTCATCGCCGCCCAACCGGGCTACGATATCGCGCTCTCGCACAGCGCCGCGCAGCAAGGCGCTGACCTGGGTGAGCATTTCGTCACCCGCATGATGCCCGCAGCTATCGTTGATCGTTTTGAACTCATCGAGGTCGATATACATCAGCGCGTGGGTCTCGCTTGCTTTGTCCGGCCCGATGAACATCGCGAGCCGGGACTCAAATTCCGCGCGGTTCAAAAGCCCGGTCAGCAGGTCATGCGTGGCGCGGTAGGTCATTTCCTTGTTCAGCCGTCGCTGCTCTGAGACATCGTGGAACACCAGAACCGCGCCGAGCAGATGCTGTTTGTCGTCGCGGATTGGCGAGGCTGACCCCTTGATGGCATAAACCGACCCCGCGCGTGACCGCAGCAGCACATTTTCCGGCATGGTGGCCGTGCCGCGCTCATTCAGGCAGGCGGTGACCGGGCTGGCTACGGGCTTGCCCGTGGGTTCGTTCACGATGGAAAAAATCTGCCCCAGTTTTTTGCCGCGCGAGTCCTCAACTGGCCAGCCGGTCAGCCGCTCGGCAACCGGGTTCAGCCATTCCACATTGCCCTTCAGGTCCGTGGTAATCACGGCATCTGCGATGGAGTTCAGCGTCACCCGCATCAGCTCATGGCTTTCAGCCAATTGCCGCTCGGTCGCGCGGCGGGCCGTGACATCCTGAATGGCGCCGGTCAGCCGTGCCGGCCTGCCGTGCTCATACTCAACGCCGCCAAACGCGCGGGCGTAGAATGTCCGGCCTTTGGCGGAGACGACTGGCAATTCCACATCCCATTTGGCGCCCTGGGTGATGGCTTCGCGCAGCAATTTGGCGACAATTGGCCGTGCCTCATGCGTGTAAAACCCCAGCGCCTCCTCGGGCGTGATCGGGTATCCGGGCGGCAGATCATGCAGCCGGCAGGTCTCGTCCGACCAGATCAGCTTTGAGGTGTGAAGATCATACTCCCAACCGCCGACCCCGGCCGCCGCCCCGGTGCGGGCGAGGAAGGACGCGCTGGTGCGCAAAGCGGCCTCGGCGCGTTTGCGCGCGTTGATATCAACCAGGATCAACAGCACTTCCGCCGCCGCCTTGTCAGCCAATGTGCCGCTCAGCTCCATCCAGATATGTGTACCGTCGCGCCGTCGCATCAGGCATTCAGTCTGGTGGCTGCCACCGTCGCGCATCACGGCATAAGCCTCGGCGCCGATTGCTTCATAATCGCTGTCGTCGGCATAGATGTCGCGGGTTTGCAGCCCGAACATTTCGCCCGGGCCGTATCCCAGCAATCTTTCAAGATGGTGGTTTGCCCAGATGATCCGCCGCTCACGAACCCGCGCGAAACCGAACAACCCGCTTTCAAGGATCGCGTCGCGCCGCAGGGTATATTCGCCGAGCATACGCCGTACCAAACTTATGCCGCGCATGGTGCCACCGACGAAGACCGATGAGACCAGGAAAAAAAACAATGCAGGAACGGCATCCGTGCCGGGTATCAAATGGGATTGCGGCCATTTTGCCAACATTAAGCCCGACAATGAGCTGATCAGGGCCACCCAAGCCCCCATGCGTTGGCCGCAAACGGCGAACGACAAAATCATGGCGGGATAAAAAAACACATATCCCGACCCCTGATAAGGTATTGGCAAGGCCAGACGGGAGCATAAGGCAAGCCCAAACAAAATGACGGCAAAACCCGCCCGTGCCATGGGAGAGAGTGTCTCTGCCCGACCCAGACTGTGCAATAATGCGCGATCAAGCCGCAAATATATCTGGCGATGGCGTGACAATTCGGCTTTTTGCCTTAAAAAAATGCAATCATAAAAAATAATTTATCAGAGTTATTCAACTTCCGTTAGATTTTTTTATTACGAAAAATTAAGTATACGAATGGATTTCTGTAATTTTTTTTAGGGTGCGCGGGCAAACGCCTTATGGCGGCGCTATCCACTTTGTATCCAGCGGCGGATCACGCCGGCTGTACCAAATTTATAAAACCTTGACGGCTTGCGGAAGCTGGGTACTGATACATGTAATAAAGTACACCAATAAGTCTACCATTCCAGGAGGAATAAAGTGCCGCAGGTAAAACTTACGGTTAACGGCAAGTCCCATATTGTCGATGTCGAGGCGCGAACCCTGTTGGTTGAGGCGCTGCGTGAAACGCTGGGGCTGACCGGGACGCATATTGGGTGTGACACCAGCCAATGCGGGGCCTGCGTGGTGCGGCTGGGTGACATGTCGGTGAAATCATGCAGCATTCTGGCTGTTCAGGCGCAGGGCGCGCCGATCACCACGATAGAGGGCCTGGCCGCCGCCGATGGCAGCCTGCACCCAATGCAGGCGATGTTCCGCGAGCATCACGCGCTGCAATGCGGCTATTGCACGCCGGGCATGGTCATGAGCGCGATTGATCTGGTTGAGCGCCATCCCGAGGGGTTGAGCGAAGCGGAAATCCGTCATGGGCTGGAGGGCAATCTGTGCCGCTGCACAGGCTATCATAACATCGTGAAGGCCATCGCCGCCGCCTGGCCTTTGATGCACGAGAAAGCATTGCCCGCCGCCGCTGAGTAGAGTGATGGCGCGGCGTGACGGTGGATTGACTGGCTAAATAATAAAAATATCAGGAACATTCCCAGGAGTTGCAGCTATGAAAGTTGACGGCATTGGCGCCTCGATCAAGCGCAAGGAAGATCTCAGGTTTTTGTCGGGTAACGGAAAATACGTGGACGACCTCACCCGCCCAGGGCAGGTCTATGCGCATTTTTACCGCTCCGATGTCGCGCATGGTGTGCTCAAACGGGTGGATGCCAAAGCGGCTTTGGCCATGCCGGGTGTGCTCGCGGTGTTCACGGGTGAGGATATTGCCGCCGCCAAAATCGGCGGTGTGCCCTGTGGCTGGCAGGTGCACAGCAAAGATGGCTCACCGATGGTCGAGCCGCTGCACCCGGTACTGGCCATTGGTAAGGTGCGGTATGTGGGCGATGCGATCGCCATGATCGTGGCCGAAACCCGGGCGCAAGCCAAAGACGCCGCCGAGGCTTTGGTGGTCGAGATCGACGCGCTGCCGGTGGCGGCCGACCTCACGGCGGCTCTCGCCCCCGGCGCGCCGCTGGTACATGACGAGGCGGCTGGCAATGTCTGCTTCGATTGGCATATCGGCGATAAAGCCGCCGTGGATGCGGCCTTCGCCAAGGCGCACAAAGTGGCGAAGCTGGAATTGGTGAATAACCGGCTGGTGCCCAACGCAATGGAGCCGCGCGCCGCGATTGCTGAGTATGATACATCATCGGGTGATTACACCCTGCACACCACCACACAGAACCCGCATGTCATACGCCTGTTGATGGGGGCCTTCGTGCTGGGGATCCCTGAGCATAAATTGCGGATTGTGGCACCGGATGTCGGCGGCGGATTCGGCTCGAAAATTTTCCACTACGCCGAGGAAGCCGCGCTTACCTGGGCCTCCCCCAAAATCAAGCGTCCGATCAAATGGACGTCTGATCGCTCGGAAGCCTTCGTGACCGACGCGCATGGCCGCGACCATATCTCAGTCGCTGAACTGGCGATGGATGCGGAAGGCAGGTTTTTGGGTCTCCGGGTGAATACCAAGGCAAATATGGGGGCGTATCTATCCACCTTCGCGCCATCCGTGCCAACCTATCTCTCCGCCACATTGCTGGCCGGGGTTTATACCACGCCCGCGATCTATGCCGAGGTGAAGGCGGTGTTCACCAATACCGTGCCTGTGGATGCCTATCGTGGCGCCGGGCGGCCAGAGAGCACGTATCTGCTGGAGCGTCTGGTCGATATCGCGGCGGGTGTGATGGGCATGGATAAGATCGCCATTCGCAAGAAGAATTTCATCCCCAACTCCGCCTTTCCGTATCAAACGCCCGTGGCCCTGCAATATGACAGCGGCGATTATAACGCGACCTTCGATGCCTGCCTCAAAGCCTCGGATTACGCCGGGTTCGAGACGCGCCGCCGCGCCGCCGCCGCGCGCGGCAAATTGCGCGGTATCGGCATTTCAACCTATGTCGAAGCCTGCGGCATCGCGCCATCGGCGGTGGCAGGGGCGCTTGGTGCCCGTGCCGGGCTGTATGAGGTGGCAAATATCCGCGTCCATCCCACAGGCTCGGTCACTGTGTTCACGGGCACGCATAGCCACGGGCAGGGGCACGAGACGACCTTCGCGCAATTAGTGGCCGAGCAGCTCGGCGTGCCGGTCGAGCAGGTCGATGTGGTGCATGGCGACACCGCCAAAATCCCCTTCGGTATGGGCACCTATGGCAGCCGCTCACTCGCGGTGGGTGGTTCGGCTATGGTCAAGGCGATGGATAAAATCATCCTGAAGGGCCGCAAGATCGCGGCGCATCTGATGGAAACCGATATCGACGACGTGGAATTCAAGGACGGCAAGTTTACTGTCGCCGGCACGGATAAATCCAAAACCTTTGGAGAGGTCGCGCTCACCGCCTATGTTCCGCATAACTACCCGATCGAGGAGCTGGAGCCCGGGCTGGATGAGACCGCGTTTTACGACCCGAAAAACTTCACCTATCCGGGCGGGTGCCATATCGCGGAGGTCGAGATCGACCCGGATACCGGGACGGTTTCGATGGTCGGGTTCACGGCGGTCGATGACATCGGGCGCGTGATCAATCCGATGATCGTCGAAGGCCAGGTACAAGGCGGCATCGCGCAAGGCATTGGCCAGGCGCTGCTGGAACACGCGATCTATGATGAGACGGGGCAGTTACTCTCAGGCTCGATGATGGACTACACCATGCCGCGCGCCGATGATATTCCGAACATTCTGGTCGGCACGGAATCGACGTTGTGTACGCATAACCCGCTGGGTGCCAAAGGCGTGGGCGAGGTGGGGGCCATCGGCAGTCCGCCCGCCGTGATCAACGCGGTGGTGGACGCGCTGCGGGATTATCATGTCACGCATCTGGACATGCCCGCGACACCGGCGAAAATCTGGGCTATTATTGAGGCCAACCGCCCGAAAATGGCCGCTGATTGACGCAGCCATTCGAAACATCAAGACGACAGCCATACTGAGGAGAGCCCGATATGTATGATTTCGAATACGCCAAACCCGGAAGCCTTGCCGACGCCGTGAAGACACTCAGCGCGGATGGTGAAGCCAAGGCGCTGGCTGGCGGGATGACCTTTATTCCGGTGTTGAAGCAACGCCTGAACAAGCCATCGGCAGTTGTCGATCTCGGGGGTTTGGGGTTGGATTTCATTCGGCGTGAGGGCGACATGCTGGTCATCGGCGCGATGACGCCGCATGGCACGGTGGCGGCGTCGCCTGAGGTCAACCGGGCGATCCCGGCGCTGGCGGCACTCGCGGGCAATATCGGCGACCGGCAGGTGCGTTACCGTGGCACCATTGGCGGCTCGCTCGCCAATAATGACCCGTCAGCCTGCTACCCAGCCGCTGC
>JAQNCU010000065.1 GCA_029077775.1 Acidocella sp.
TGACGATCCATGAGGCCAGGATAAAATCCTATGTGAACTGAGTATATGGGGATCAAACCGGCTCAGCGCCAGGGTTGCTCGGGCCAGTCATGCTTTGGGTAACGGCCGCGCATGTCGCGCCTGGCATCGGCCCAGCCGCCGCGCCAGAAGCCGGGCAGGTCCGCGGTGATGGCGATGGGCCGGCCGGCCGGTGAGAGCAGCGCGATTTGCAGGGGGATTTTGCCGCCCGCCAGTTGGGGCGTGCTGTCCAGCCCGTAAAACGTGCGGGCGCGGGCGCTGGCCAGCGGGATGGGGCCGGAATAATCGATGGGCACCACCCCGCCGGGCAAATGCAAAGCGGTGGGCAAAGCCTGGTCGAGCCGTTTGGCCTGGGCCGGGGTGAGGGTGGCGCGCAGGACCGCGTGCAGGTCGAGTTGCTGGGCCTGGGCGATGTTGGTCATGCCCGCGAGATACGGGGCGAGCCAGGTTTGGGCGGTGGTGGCCAGCGCGGCGCGGCAGAGATCCGGCAGGCTGGCATCATGTGTCCGCAACAAGGCCACGCGGGCGCACAGGGCCGTGGCGGCAGGGCTCCATGGCAGGCTGTCGATCCGACGGGCGAGGGCATCGGCCAGGGCGGATTGCATCTCATCGGGCGGGGTGGGGATGAAGCGGTCCGACAGGATGAGCGTGCCGAGGCGGGTACGCTCACGGGTAATGACACCGCCGCTGACGGCATCGAAGCCGGATTCGAGGGTGGTGCGGCAGCGGGCGCGCAAGTAATCGGGCAGTGCATCGGCGTTGAGCGCGGCGGCGAGACGGATTTTGCCACCCTTGCCGTCAATGGCGGCGGCAACGATGAGGCGGGCGCGGCCAAGGCTGTCTGCGGGCCCGAGAGAGGCGCTGCCGCCGCCGGACAGGCGGTATTCCCCGGGCGCACCACGCGCCTGGCCGATCCGGTCCGGGAAGGCGCAGGCGAGCAGCGCGCCGGGGTCACCCGCACCCGCGATGTCGGGCAGGTTCAGCCGGTTCCGGTACAGACGGGCGGCGTGGGCAATCCGCGTGATGATCGGGTTGTGGCCGCTTTTGTCCGCCAGAGCCTTAAGGCGCAGCGCGATATCCGCCGAGGCGTCGCGGCCCAAAATATCCCGCTCCTCAAGGATAGCGGCGAGGTCGGCGGCGCGCGCGCGGGCTGGTTTGTCGGGGGCGGCGAGCATCATGGCACTCAGGCGCGGGGCGGCGCGCAGGCGCGACATCTCCCGCCCGAGGGGTGTGAGCTTGCCGGACTCGTCCAGCGCGCCGAGCGTTGTGAGCAGGGCGGTGGCCGCGGCGAGCGGGCCATGCGGTGGCGCATCGGGGAAGGGCAGGCTGGACGGTGGCTCCCCCCAGGCGGCGCAGGCCAAAGCGAGGCCGGAAAGCTCGGCCTCAAAAATCTCCGGGCGGTCAAACGGGGCGAAGCCGCGATGCAGGGCCTCGGACCAGAGCCTTATGGCCACACCCGGCCCCTCGCGGCCCGCGCGGCCCGCGCGCTGCGTGGCGGCGGCGCGGCTGATGCGCAAGGTGGCAAGGCGGGTGAGGCCAGACCCAGGGTCGAGCCTGGGGCTGCGGCGATACCCGCCATCGATGACGATGCGCACGCCGGGGACCGTGAGCGAGGTCTCCGCGATGGCGGTGGCGAGCACCACGCGGCGGCGGTCATGTTCGCGCAGGGCCAGATCCTGGGCGGCGGGGGAGAGGTCTCCGTGCAGTGGCAGCACCAAAGCGGGGCAACCCGCAAGGGCTGCCTCCGTCCGGCGGATTTCTGCCATGCCGGGCAGGAACACCAATATATCGCCGGTGTGGTTAGCGAGTGCCGCGCGCACGGCTTTGGCGGCTTCATCCGGCAGGTCGCGCAAATTGGCGATGTCGCGCTTGGTGTGCGTGGTCTCCACCGGGAACATCCGCCCGGCGCTGGTGATGATGTCGGCATCGAGCATGGCGGCGAGCCGCTCGGCCTGTGCCGTGGCGGACATCGCGAGGATGCGCAGATCATGCGGGCGCAGGCTGCGTTGCAAATCACGCGTGAGGGCGAAAGCGAGGTCGGATTCCAGCGCGCGCTCATGGATTTCATCGAAGATCACCAGCCCGATGCCGGAAAGGCCGGGGTCGGCCAGCAGGCGGCTGGTCAGCAGGCCCTCGGTGATGACCTCGACGATGGTGGCGGGGCCGGTGGCGGAATCAAGCCGGGTACGAAAGCCGATGCGGGTGCCCACAGGCTCCCCCAGGGTTGCCGACATGCGCGTGGCGGCGGCGCGGGCGGCCAGGCGGCGGGGCTCCAGAAGCAGGATTTTGCTGCCGATATCGGCGTCGAGCAGTGCCAGCGGAACGGCGGTGGTTTTGCCCGCACCCGGCGGGGCGACGAGCACGGCGTTGCGCTGCCGGGTGAGCAAGGTTTCAAGCAAAGCCGGGATGACATCGTTGATCGGCAGGTCAGGGATCATGGGTGCGGGGATACCATCAGCGCGCGCGCCGTGCGATGAGGGGGTCATGCGGCTTTTCGCGGTATGGGTCTGGGTGATGCTGGGCGGGGCGTTGCTGCCCGGTTTGGCTTTTGGCGCGGCCAGCCCTTGGTTTGTCACGCCGCGCGACCAGGTCCGGTTGATCTCAAAAAGCGATATGGCGGTGGGCGGGGCGGTGGCACTGGCGCTCGAATACAAAATCGCGCCGGGGTGGCATATTTATTGGTCGAACCCTGGGGATGCCGGGTTGCCGCCGCAAATTAGCGGGAACGTGAGCGCCGGGGCGCTGGCCTTTCCGCCGCCGGAATTGCTGGTCCAGGGGCCGGTCACGGATTATGTGCTCTCAGGCCATGTGGTGCTGCCGTTCAGCGCCACCCATGTGGGCAGCCAGGTGGTGATCAACGCGCGTTGGCTGGTGTGCGCGGATGTGTGCGTGCCAGAGCAAACGCGGTTTGTGCTGCACCTGACAGGCGGGAAATCCGCGCAGGCAAACTTGTTCACGCCGCCGGTGATCGTGCCCTCGCCGTTTGCGGTGTCGATCACGCCGGATGGGGCGTTGCGGCTGCGTGGGTTGGGGCCCGGGCAGGTGTCGGCGGCGCGGTTTTTCCCCGCGCAAGCGGGGATGATCAAGACCGACGCGCCGCAGAGGCTGGGCTTCGATGCGGCGGGGATGGTGCTGCGGCTGGCCTTGGCGCCACATGGTTTGCCGCCTGCCGGGGTGCTGGAACTGACCGACCCTGCCGGGGCGATGCAGGCCCTGGCGGTTAAGCCCATGGTGGTCACCGCGCCGGTGCATCTGCCTTATGTGCTGCTGGCGTTTCTGGGGGGGTTGATCCTGAACCTCATGCCCTGCGTGTTCCCGGTACTGGCGATAAAGGCATTGGCGATGGCGCGGCTGGGCGGGGCGCGGGGGCATATACGGCGGGAGGCTTTGGGTTATGCCGGGGGCGTCGTGGCCTCGATGTTGGGGCTTGGGCTGGTCATGCTCGGGTTGCGCGGGCTGGGTGTGGCGGCGGGGTGGGGGTTTCAGTTCCAGTCGCCCTGGTTTGTCGGGCTGATCGCGCTGATGTTTTTCGCCATCGGGCTGAGCCTGTTGGGCGTGTTTGCCGTCCAGATGCCAGGGGTTTTGCGGCATGTGCCTGCCCAGGGGAGCTTTGCGACCGGGGTGCTGGCAGTGTTAACGGCTACACCCTGCACCGCGCCGTTTATGGGCGGGGCGATGGCGGCGGCGCTGGGGGCGCCGGTTTTCGCGGCGTTGGGGATATTTCTGGGGCTGGGTTTGGGGCTGGCCGCACCGGTGCTGGTGCTGGCGATGGCACCCGGGCTGGCGGCACGCCTGCCGCGCCCGGGGCCGTGGATGATCAGGCTGCAACGGGCGCTGGGCGTGCCGATGCTGGCGGCGTGTGTGTGGCTAGGCTGGGTGCTGTACCACCAGTCCGGCTGGCCCGGGGTGGGGTGGCTGGCGGTGGGTGCGGCGATACTGGCCGTGGCGGTGAGCCGCCCGGGCTGGCGCGTGGCGGCATTGGCCAGCCTGCTGGTGTTGCCGATGCTGCGTGAGGCCCCAGGGGCGACACTCAGCCTGCCCGGGTCCGCACCCTATACGGCGGCGCGGCTGGCGGCTTTGCGCGCCGCCGGGCGGCCCGTGTTTATCGACGCGACGGCGGCCTGGTGCGTGACCTGCCTGGTGAACGAGGCAACGACCCTCGCCACACCGCCCATACAGGCGGCATTCAAGGCGCACCACGTCGCCGTGCTGGTGGCGGACTGGACGGATAAAAACCCCCAAATCACCGCCCTGCTGGCCGCGAACGGCCGCAGCGGCGTGCCGCTGTATTTATATTATGCGCCCGGTGCGGTGGTGCCTGTGGTGTTGCCGCAGGTGTTGGATGACGCGGTGGTGGCGGTGGCGCTGGGGCGTTGAGCGGGGGTGATCACGCCGCGGTGCCGCCGATGGTGAGGCCGGACATTTTCATGGTGGGTTGGCCGACGCCGACGGGCACGCCCTGGCCGTTTTTGCCGCAGGTGCCGATGCCGGGGTCAAGTTCCGGGTCGTTGCCGATCATCTCGACCTTGGTGAGCGCGTCCGGCCCGTTGCCGATCAGGGTCGCACCTTTCACCGGCGCGGTGATTTTGCCGTCCTCGATCATGTAAGCCTCGGACGCTGAGAAAACGAATTTGCCGGAGGTGATATCGACCTGCCCGCCGCCGAAATTCACGGCATAAAGGCCGCGTTTGACGGATTTGATCATATCCTCGCGCGTCGCGGCGCCAGCCAGCATGATGGTGTTGGTCATGCGCGGCATGGGCGCGTGGGCATAGGATTGGCGGCGGCCATTGCCGGTGGGGCGCATGTTCATCAGCCGCGCGTTCTGGCGGTCCTGGATGAAGCCTGTGAGGATGCCATCCTCGATCAAAGTGGTGCGGGATGTGGGGGTGCCCTCGTCGTCGATGGTGAGCGAGCCCCGCCGGTCCGCCAGGGTGCCGTCATCGACCACCGTAACGCCGGGCGCGGCGATGCGGCTCCCCATAAGGCCCGCGAAAGCCGAGGTTTGTTTGCGGTTGAAATCGCCCTCAAGCCCGTGGCCGATGGCCTCATGCAGCAAAATTCCGGGCCAGCCCGCACCGAGCACGACCGGCATTTCACCGGCGGGGGCGGGGATGGAGGCGAGGTTGACGGCGGCCTGGCGGATCGCCTCAGCCACCGCGGCCTGCCAGAATGCGGGCGCGATAAGCGGGGCATAGGAAGTACGCCCGCCCGCCCCGTGGGAGCCGGATTCGCGGCGGCCATTTTGTTCCAGCACCACCGAGATGTTGAGCCGGACCAGCGGGCGTAAATCAGCCAGGCGGGTGCCATCGGCGCGGATGATCTCAACCACCTGCCATTCCCCGGCGATGCTGGCCATGACCTGGATCACGCGGGGATCAGCCGCGCGGGCGAAGGCGTCGATCTCCTGCAACAAGGCCGCGCGGGTGGAAAAGGGCATTTCGGCCAGGGGGTTGAGCCCGGCATATAGTGGCGCCGAGGCAGCCTTGGGGCCAGATGCGGTGGCGGAAACCTCATTCGCGCGGGCGGATTTTATGGTGTGCGCGGCGCGGGCCAGGGCTTCATCGGAGATGTCTCCGGCATGCGCGTAATAGCTCGCCTCCCCCAAAATGGCGCGCAGGCCAAAGCCGCGCCGTGTGTCGAAACTGGCCGCGCGGATGCGGCCGTCATCGAGGTTGATGGATTCAGATTCCCGGTATTCAAGGAATAACTCACCGTCATCCGCGCCATCGGTGGCGGTGGCGATGTGGCGGGCGGCGATGTGCGGGTCGAGCCCGGTGGCGCTGTGGAAGAGTTTGTCGGCGGTGGAAAGGGCCTCGGACATTATTCGGCTCCGGCAAAAACATGTTCAGGGATGATCATGCGCTGGGTGGCGGGGGCGCGCAAATGGTGGCGGGTGGCGATGAGGGTGCAGAATAACAGCGTGGCGTTGAGTTCATGCAGATAGCCGATTTCAGGCGCGGCGAGGATGAGGGCGGCCATGCCGAGCAGATATTGCAGCGCGATGAGCCCGGCGGCGATGAGAAACAGGTCGCGCAAGGCGGGTGGCAGGGGGCGGCGCAGCCCGGCGATGGCGGTGCTGAGCACCGAGATGAGCGCGATGGTGGCGAGTAGACGGTGGAAGAACTGCACATTGCCCTGGTTGGCGAGGAAATTCATCCAGACCGGGTGCAGCGCGAACAGGCCCGGCGGGGTGACGTGCCCGTCCATGAGCGGGAAGCTGTTATAGACCATAATGGCGTTGGTGGCCGCGACCAGCGCGCCGAAGGACATGGTGAGAAACACCAGAACGAGGCTGGCGGTGAGCCCCCGGCGCAGGGTTGTGCTGTGGGGCACGGGCACCGGGTTGGGCGTGCGCAGGGAACAGGCGGTCCAGAGCAGTGCTGCGAGGATGAGCATGGCCACGATGAAATGCGGCGCTGCCAGAGCGGGCGGCGGGGTGAGCACGCCCGGTTGCCGCCCGCTGATCACAATGACCCAGCCAAACGCCGCCTGCGCGCCGCCCGCCGCGAAAATGGCGAGCAGGCGCAAAGCCAGGCGCGTGGTCAGCAGGCCGCGCCACCAGAACCAGGCAAGCGGCAGCGCGAAGGCCAGCGCGATCAGGCGGCCCCAGACACGATCGAGGAAATTAGCCCAGAAGAGCGCATGGAAACTGGCGGTGCTGATCGGGTTTGCGTGATAGGCGGCGGTTTGCTGGTAGCGCGCGAACATCGCCGCCCAGGACCCGGCATTCAGCGGCGGGATAAAGCCTGTGAAGGGCCGCCAGTCCTGCATGATGAACCCGGCATCCAGCGTGCGGATATGGCCGCCGCCCGCGACCATGCCGAAGACCATGGCGCAGATGAGAAACAGCCAATTGGCGACCAGCCTGTTGGCCCCCAATTGAGCTGTTGGAGCGTTCACCGTGTCGCACCGCGCAGATTATGGATCATATAGATCATGGCGCTGAGGAGGAGCACGGCGTTAAGCTGGTGGGCGACGCCAATATCAATGAATTTCGAGGCGAGCGCGGTGACGCCGAGGATGAATTGCAAAATCACTAACCCGCCGATCATCAACCCGGCATCACGCACCGGGGCAGGCACGCGCCCGCGCAGAGCCATGACCGTGGTGGTGAGAATGGCGAGCACGGTGAGTGCCGCAAGGCTCTGGTGGTTGAACAGAATGGCGGCTCTATCAGTGAAAAACCCGAGATGCGGGTAGCCGGGCGGCGGCGCGCCCATGCCCGCCCCGGTGGCCGGGTTGAACACGCTGATAGCATGGGTACCCGAGACGAATGTGCCCGCCAGCATGGTGAGCACCAGCGCGGTGGCGGCGATATGGGTGGTGATTTTCAGCCGCTTCGCACCGGGGATGCGGGCCGGCACCGGGCGCAGCACGGTAAGTGCGGTCCACAATATGGCCGCGAGCAAAACCATCGCGAAAGAAAAATGCAGGCAAAGCCGCCAGGGCTGCACGGCGGTACTGTTGGGGTCAAACCCGGAGGATACCATGAACCAGCCTATCGCCCCCTGCAGGCCGCCCAGCACGAAAAGCAGCGCCAGCCGGGGGATGAGACGGCGCTCTACCCGGCGGGTGAGGATGAGGGCGAGCAAGGGCAGAAAAAACACAAGCCCGATGAGACGGCCCCACAGCCTGTGGATATATTCCGGCCAGAACAGCGCCTTAAACCCCGCGAGACCCATACCCGGGTGCAGCAGGCGGTATTGCGGGATGGTCTGGTACAGCGCGAACACACGGTTCCAGGCGTTCTGGGTAAGCGGCGGGATAATGCCCGTGACCGGCGCCCAATCCATGATCGAGAGGCCGGAGCCGGAATCCCGCGTGTAGCCGCCAATGCCGACCATGATCCAGATCATGAAGCAGACGGAAAACAGCCAGGCGGCGACCAGGCGGCGCGATTGCGCGGTGGCGGCGCGCGATGTGCCAGGCGGCGAGGCATAGGGGGTGTTGAGCATGATGTCTGACAAAGCGGGGCTCCTGTGGCAAGAGATATGAGCATGGGTTCGGCGGAGTCCAGAGGTGAGACGGCTATACAGTTCGGGCCGATCTCTGAAAGGGCGATTTCCGATCAATCAGAAAACGCTCTATTTTGTCAGATATTGGTCTTGCCCGGCGCGCAAGGCCTCCGGCGTGTCGAAATCCACCAGAACGGCCTCCTCGTCCACCGCCATTTCGGCGACGAATTCCATGTGATGGTGCAAAATCTGCCGCGCCCCGGCATCGCCGCGCAGCGCCAGTAACGCGGGGAAAAACCGCCGCCCCCACAGCACCGGGTTGCCACGCTGCCCGTCGAAGCGCGGCAGGATGATCTCGCGCCCCTCAGCGGGGTCGAAGGCCGCGATCAGCCGGTCGATCACCAGTGCTGTCACCAGCGGCATGTCCCCCAGGCAGATCACCGCCGCCGCCACATCCGCGCTGAGCGCATTTATGCCCTCACGCAGGCTGGCGGCCAGCCCCTCGGCATAACCCGCGGCATGGATAAAACGTACCTGGCAGCCATCCAGCGCGGTGCGCACCGCGCCATCCTGGTGGCCTGTCACCACCAGCACCGGGCGGGCGCGGCTTGCGGTTACATGCGTCACGGTCTGGCGGATCATCGGCACCCCGCCTGGCATCGCTGCCAGTAATTTATTTGTCTCGCCCATCCGGGTGGATCGCCCGGCCGCCAGCACCAAAGCCGCCACCAGCGGGATGGCGCGCGGGGCTTTGCCGAAGCCACTGGCCTTGGCGGTGCGCGGGGCCGGGCGGGTCTCGATTTCTTTGAGCAACCCGCCTACGCCCATCCCCGCGATTGCCGGGCCATCCACCGGGTCACCTGCGAAAATCCGGTCGAGCACCCAGTCGATCCCGTTGAGCGCCGGGCTGCGCGCGCAGCCGGGCAGCACGATCGCGGGGTGCTGCCCGATTTGCCCAAAACACATCAGGTTCCCGGGGTCCACAGGCAGCCCGAAATGCGTGATCTCCCCGCCCGCCTGGATAATGGCGGCGGGGGCGACATCTGCCCGGTCGGTCACCGCCGAGGCCCCGGAGATCAGGATCATATCCGCCCCGGCGGCCAGCAGGCCAGTTATCGCGGCTGCCATCGGCGCGCTCTCATGCGTGGTTTGCACGGGCGGCAGCATCACCCCGCCATGGGCTGCCACGCGGGCCTGGGTCGCGGCGATGGTGTGGGTGATTGCGGCTTGTTTAAGCTGCGGCAGGGTCGAGAGGATCAACCCGACCCGCAACGGCGCGAACCGCCGCACCGCCAGCATGCCGGAATGGGCGCTGATCAGCGCATCGGCCCGGGCCATGATGGCGCCCGCCACCGCGAAAGGGATAATCTTCAGCGTTGCCACCATATCCCCCGCTTTTACAATCTGCCGGTCGGCAAGGGTCGCCAGGGTTATGGCCTCATCGATCTGGTTAAGCGCGCCGATGCCCGCGCCATCCACCCGCAACAGCCCGTCATGCACGGCGAACAGATTGACCCGCCCATGCACATCCTCGGAGCAGCGCAGGTTGTCCGGGGTACACAAGGCCGCCCCCAGCCGCGAAGCCGCCTCACCCTCCGGCACGTCGCCAGGCTCCAGCGTTACCACGGTCACCTGTGTATAGCCCGCCTGTGCCAGCATGGCCTGAACCGCCGCATCCACCAGCGCGCCCTTGCGCAGCACGCGGTCTGATACTTTCAGATTATGCGCCAGGATCGCGCCCTGTGCCTGCGCCAGCGCCACGCGCCCGAAGATCATGCGCCGCGAACCGCCAGCCCACCGCCGCGCTGTACCGCGACGATCTCGGCGATGACCGATAACGCGATCTCGGGCGCGCTCACCGCGCCGATATCCAGCCCCACAGGGCCCCTGATCCGCGCCAGCGCCGCGGGCGTGTGGCCCAAGGCCGCCAGCCGCGCCAGCCTTGCCGCGTGGGTTTTGCGCGAGCCCAGCGCGCCGATGTAAAACGCGTCCGAGCGCAAGGCCTCGTCCAGCGCCGGATCATCCAGCTTCGGGTCATGGGTCAGGGTTACCACTGCCGTGCGCGTATCCGGGGCCAGTGCCAGCATCGCCGCGTCCGGCCAGTCATTATTCAGCGTAATACCGGGGAACCGATCCTCGTTGCCAAAGGCCCGGCGCGGGTCCACCAGGGTCACGGCAAACCCGGTCATCGCCGCCAGCGGCGCCAGAGCCTGGGCGATATGGACCGCCCCTACGAGGATCAGCCGTGGGGCCGGGTTGCGCGCCTCGATGAACCAGGAAGCCCCCTCGATCTCATGCGTGCCGGATCTATCGGCACGCAAGGCCGCCGTTGCCTGCGCGTTCAAAGCCGCACCTGCCGCTGGATCAGGCAATATAAACGCCGCGCCATCATCCAGCCTGGTGGCAAAGGCCACCGCCCGGCGCGCCGCCCGCGCGGCTTGAAGTGCCGCGATGGTCTCCCGCTTCAAATCAGCGGCTCCACAAATAATTTCACCCGGCCGCCACAGGCCAGCCCGACCTCCCAGGCCATCTCGTTGGTTACGCCATATTCCAGCCTTTCCGGCACCCCGGTTGCCAGGCTGCGCAGCGCCGCCTCGGCCACCGCGCCCTCGATACACCCGCCGCTGACCGACCCCGCGATCCGGCCCGAGACCGTAACGGCCATGCGGCTGCCCGCCGGGCGGGGGGAGCTGCCCCAGCTCTCGGTCACGGTCGCCAGCGCCACCTGCTCGCCCGCCGCCGCCCACGCCGCCGCGACCGCCAAAATATCCTCCATATCCTCAGCATTATTCATGAGCATTATTCATGAGCATTATCCATGAGCATTATCCATGAGCATTATTCATGCAAATTCCCTCCATTGCGCCGCCGCTTTACCGCGTGGCCCCGCCGCCGCCGACAGGCTCGTGATCAGTTCCTTCAGGCTTGTTAAATTATGCACCGGGCGGAATTCATCAACATAGGGCAGCATCGCCCTGGCCCCCTGGGTTTTGGGGGCAAATCCCTCCCAGCGCAGCAGCGGGTTCAACCAGATCAACCGCCGGCATGACCGGTGCAGCCGTGCCATGTTCTCGGCCACGCCCTGCGCGCCCTCGCGGTCCAGCCCGTCG
>JAQNCU010000466.1 GCA_029077775.1 Acidocella sp.
CACATACCCCGCTTTGACATATATCTCTTTTCACACTGGTTCTACTGAACGCGGCGGGGACTTCATCAAAGCACAAAGCGAGGCGGCGGGGTTTCTTGAATTCTCCCGGCGGGCGATGAGCGATGTGGGGCAGAGCCCGGCACCGCATCATGAGTTACTGATCCGGCATTTGCAGGATGTAGCCGAAGGCAAATGCGACCGGCTGATGGTGCAGATGCCGCCAGGGTCGGCGAAGTCTACCTATGGGTCGGTGTTGTTTCCGGCCTGGTTCATGGCGAGGAGCAAGGGCGCGCAGGTGATTGCGGCGGCGCATACGGCGTCTCTGGCGCATTATTTTGGTGGACGTGTGCGAAGCACATTGGCGCGGCATGGCGAATGGCTGGGCGTGGAGATTGCGAAAGCGGCGAAGGCGGCTTCAAGGTTTTCGCTCTCCGGTGGGGAGGAGTATTTCTCCGCCGGGGTGCGCGGGCCGATTACCGGGCGGCGGGCGGACCTGATTGTAATTGACGACCCGGTGAAGAGCTGGGCGGAGGCGGAAAGCCAGGCGGCGCGGGATATGCTGTTTGACTGGTACCGGGCTGAGTTGACGGCGAGGTTGAAGCCGGGCGGGCGGATCGTGCTGATCATGACGCGATGGCATGAGGATGATCTGGCCGGGCGGTTGCTGGCGACGGAAAATGGGTGGCGGTGCCTGCGGCTGCCAGCGCTTGCGGAGGCTGATGACGAATTGGGCCGGGTTGCCGGCGCGCCATTATGGCCTGCCCTGCAGGGGGTGGAGGATTTGGAACGGTGCCGCCGGGACGTGGGCGAGCGGGCTTTTGCGGCCATGTATCAACAGGCGCCCAAGGCACGGGAGAGCGGGCTTTTCCGGGTGGGCGCGGTGACCAGGCTGGCGGCGGCGCCGGATGTGAAGATGAGCGTGCGGGCGTGGGATTTGGCGGCGAGCCAGGCGGGCCCGGGGCGGCGGCCAGATTATACGGTGGGACTGAAGCTGGGCATGACCGAGGACGACCGGCTGGTGGTGCTTGATGTGAGAAGAGTGCAAGGCTCGCCCGCGCAAGTGGAGGCGGCGATTAAAGAGACGGCGCGGTTGGATGGCACCGGGGTGATGATCTCTCTGCCGCAAGACCCAGGCCAGGCAGGAGCGGCACAGATTGCGATGCTTTCACGCGGGTTGCTTGGATTCCGGGTTGTTTCAAGCCCAGAGCGCGACGCCAAGCTGGTGCGGGCGATGCCGGCGGCGACACAAGTTGATGCGGGGAATTTCGCGATTGTGGCGGGAGGCTGGAATGATGCGTTTCTAGCCGAGATGCGGGAGTTTCCGCATGGGATGCATGACGACCAGATCGACGCGCTTTCACGCGCGGTGAACAGTTTGGCAACACTTGTGCAGGCGCCCGCACGGCGATTGAACGTGCCAATATTGAGCCGATAACAGGAAAGTTTCTGACAATCCATGTTCGATACGATTTGTAGTACCATTCCGGTGGATGGGGCGATGCCATCGCGCGTGGCGCGGCTGGAGGCGCTGAGGCGGGTGCTGGATGGCACGCTTTATAACAACCTGCCTTATCAGTTCCATGAGGAGCGCAATGGCGCGGGTGAGTATATTCCACTGCGGGATCGCCGCCCCTCCGTGCGCTACGGTTTGTGCCGGGTGGTGGTGGAGGATTCCGTGGCGTTGCTGTTCAGCGCCGGGCATTTTCCGGCGATTGAGGCGCCGGATGCCAAGGTGAGCCGGGCGTTGGCGGATATTTTCGCCGAGGCGCGGCTGAACGAGGTGATGGTCGATGCCGCTCTGCGTGGGGCGGTGGGTTCGGTGGCGGTACTGTTCCGCGTGCTGGGCGGGCGGGTGTTTTTCTCGGTTCTGGAGAGCCTGTATCTGGCGCCGGTATGGAGTGCTGAAGCGCCGGACACGCTGAGCAAGGTGACCGAGTGCTACAAGGTGAGCGGTGCGGATTTGGCTGCACAGGGCTATGAGGACGTGGATCCGACAGGGCTTTATTGGTTTCAGCGCGTTTGGGACATGCAGAGCGAGACTTGGTTTCTGCCCTGGCCGGTGAACGAGCCATTGGCGCGGCCCGTGGTTGATGAACGCCGCAGCGTGGAGCACGGGCTGGGGTTTGTGCCGGTGGTATGGATCAAAAATCTGCCCGGTGGTGAAGGCGTGGATGGGGCCTGTACGTTCCGGTGTGCGATCGATACCAACATCGAGATCGACTATCAGTT
>JAQNCU010000066.1 GCA_029077775.1 Acidocella sp.
TTGGAGCATCATAAGCGCGTCTGGGCGGGTTATGGTTATGACCAGTTCGAGATGGTGGATCGGCCTGGGCTTGCCCGCCATGTGAGCACCGATGTTTATGTTGGCGGGTTGATCGACCATCTCGGCGGCCATTTGCACCCGTTGAACCTGGTGCAGGGCGAGGCGGCGGCGGTGGAGGCAGGGGGCGGGCGGATTTTTGAGGGCTCGCGCGTGATCTCGGTGGATACCGGGCCGAACCCTGTGGCGCGTACCGCGCAAGGTGAGGTGGCGGCGAAATTCATTTTGGTTTGTGGAAACGCTTATATCGGGGATTTGCTGCCGGAGATCGGGGGCAGGATCATGCCGGTTTCCACCCAGGTTCTCGCGACCGAACCGCTGGGGGCAGCGGCGGCTTCATTGTTGCCTTCAGATATTTGTGTCGAGGATTGTAATTACGTGCTGGATTATTTCCGGCGCAGTGCGGATGACCGGATTATCTATGGCGGTGGGATTGTTTACGGCGGGCAGGATTCTGAGAGCATCCGCGCCAAGATCATCCCGAACATGCTGAAAGTGTTCCCGGGCCTGAAGGATGCGCGGATCGATTATACCTGGAGCGGGAATTTCGCGCTTACGCTCACGCGGTTTCCGCAGATGGGTCGGATCTCCCCCAGTGTTTATTTCAGCCATGGCGATAGCGGGCATGGGGTGACCACGACGCATCTGCTCGGGCGGATACTGGGCGAGGCGGTGGCGGGCGTGGCCGGGCGGTTCGATGTATTTGCCGGGTTGCCCTATTATCCGTTCCCCGGCGGTAAGGCGCTGCGCGTGCCGCTTACGGTTCTGGGGTCATGGTATTACCGGCTGCGGGATGTGCTGGGCGTTTAAGGCCGGGGCGTTGCGTGGGCGCGGTGGGATGTGACGTTTGAACTCTATGGCAAATAAGTGAAGACCAAAATAAAATCAGGCCGCCAGACGGTGCGCTGCTTGGGAGGCTGCATCGAGAATTTTATTCGACAAATCGGGGTCGGCCACGGCCCGCGCGAGCTGCAACCCGCCCAGCATGACCGCGAAAATACCGATGGCTTTTTCGCCGCGAAGCGTCTCAGGCGTTTCCGGCGGTAGATGGGCGGCATAAGCCGCGAAGATCGCCGCGAGCTTCTCGGTAAATATTGCTCTTGTTTGCGCACCATGCCGGCCGAGCTCCGCGACCAGAGCCGCAACGGCGCAGCCCGTAGCCGGATGATCCCGGTGCGACGCGCTGAGATAATGCGTGATCCGCTGGGTTAGCCAGCTTGAATCCTGCGCCGTTAGACGCTCCAGCCGGTGGTTGGTCATCTCAATGGCGGCGTTGGTCGCCTGACCGACCAAATCCTCTTTTGATGAAAAATGCGCGTAGAAGCCGCCATGGGTAAGCCCGGCATCCTCCATAACGCCGGCGATGCCTGAGGCCGCGATGCCGTCGCGGCGGAAGCGCATAGAGGCGGCTTTTATGATCCGGTCACGGGTGGCGAATTTGTGGCCCTTGTCAAAACGCATGCGTGCTATCTCCCAACAGTTTTGAATTATGATTGACATATCATATGTCGAGCATAATAAAAAGAGATGAGGAAATTTTGAAAGAGACTGATGATGAGCAGGAGTCTGGTTGCAGGCGGACGGGCAGTCACGGGCGGCGGGTTGCCTGTAAGGCTCGTTTTATTGGCAGGACTTGTCATTGTGCTGGTGCTCGCAGTGTGCCTTTTTGTCTATCGGTATGTGACGTTCGGGCAGTATGTGCAGAGCACCGATGATGCCTATGTCGGCGGCGATGTGACGGATATCGCACCGGAGGTGAGTGGGGTGATCACCGCGCTCGCGGTCGGCGATAATCAGATTGTGCATAAAGGTGATCTGCTTGTGCAGATCGATGATCGGGATTTTGCGGCGTCCTTACGTCGCACCCAGGCGGCGGTGGCTGAAGACCGGGCGGCGCTTGCGAATTTGGCGGCGCAAAAAACATTGCAGGGCGATGTGATCGACCAGGCGCGCGCTCAGTTGGCTGGGGCGAAGGCAGCCGAAGTTCTGGCCGAGGCCAATCAGGCGCGGTATCGCCGGTTGGCGGCAACGCAGGCGGGGTCTGAGCAGGATGCGCAGACAGCGGATGCCAACGCAAAAAAGGCGCAGGCGGGTGTGAAAAAGGCGCAGGCCATGGTGGCGGGAGCTGTGGCACAGCTCGTTGTCATCACCACCGCGCAACACGCCGACAAGGCGGCACTTGCGGGGGTGCTGGCCGATGAAGACGTGGCGCGGATTAACCTCGGCGACACGTCGATCCGCGCGCCGATTGACGGCGTGATCGGCAATCGAAGCGCCAAACTGGGGGGATATGCGAGTGCGGGCGTGCAATTGGTCTCAATTGTGCCGCTACGCGGGCTTTGGGTCGATGCAAATTTTAAGGAGGACCAGATTGCGCGGATACGCCCCGGGCAGAATGTGCGGATTATCGCCGATGTGCTGCCTGGGCAGCGTCTCAGCGGGTATGTGCAAAGCGTAGCGCCCGCGACTGGTTCGATCTTCAGTGTGTTACCGGCAGAGAATGCAACGGGGAATTTTACGAAGATTGTGCAGCGTGTGCCGGTGAGAATTATGCTGGATGGCACAAGCGATGTGCTCGGCCTGTTACGGCCCGGAATGTCGGTGACCGCGAATGTAAATACCAAGTGAGCACCGCGCTATGAAGGCGATTTTGCCCTTTGCGATCATGTGTGTCGGGATGTTTGTCGCCTTGCTTGACATTCAAATCGTTGCATCGTCTTTGCAGGATATCGGCGGTGGGCTTTCAGCCGCGCAGGATCAGATAAGCTGGGTACAGACAGCGTATCTGATTGCGGAAATCATCGTCATTCCCTTATCCGGCTGGCTGACGCGCGTGCTTTCCACTCGCTGGCTGTTCACGGCCTCGGCGGCGGGTTTTACGCTGGCCAGTATGTTGTGCGGCTTGGCGTGGAACATCGATTCGATGATCGTATTTCGCGCGTTACAGGGCATGCTCGGCGCTTCGATGATCCCCACCGTTTTCACCTCGTCATTTCATTATTTTCCAGGTCGGAAGCGCGTTTACGCGGCGGCGGTGATCGGTACGATCGCCTCCGTGGCGCCGACCCTGGGGCCTGTGATCGGCGGGTATATTACCGACAGCCTGAACTGGCATTGGCTGTTTTTTATCAATTTGGTCCCAGGCGTGGCGGTGACGGTGCTGGTGGCGATGTATGTAAAGATCGACGAGCCCGATCTGCGGCAATTACGGCAGGTTGATTATATCGGTATTGTGTTGATGGCCGTAGGGCTTGGCGCTGTAGAGTATTTTCTCGAAGAGGGAACGCGCTGGAACTGGTTTAGCGACGAGACGATTGCCACCTGTGCGTGGGTCGGCGGTTTGTCGCTGTTGGCTTTTGTGGTTCGCAGTATGATGGTTTCTAACCCAGTCGTGGATTTCAGAGCTTTTGGAAATCGGAATTTTGCGATTGGGTGTGTGGTCTCGTTTGTCACCGGCATCGGTATTTTTTCAACGATTTACCTCACGCCGCTTTTTCTTGGCTATGTGAGGGGATATTCCGCGTGGCAAACGGGCATCGCAATTTTCTCGACAGGGGCAGCATCGGTGGCAGGCGTGCCCGTGTATATCATGCTCGCAAAGCGGTTTGATACACGGTGGATCATGATGGGCGGGCTTGCCTGTTTCGGGTTGGCGATGATCGGATTTTCCGGGATCACCAGCCAGTGGGGTGGTCAGCAGCTATTATTGCCGCAAATTATACGGGGGTTTCCTCAGGTGTTCTGTGTCGCGCCATCGGTCACCCTGGGGCTTGGCAGTCTGGCGGCAGAGCGGCTGAAATATGCCAGCGGGTTGTTCAATATGATGCGTAATCTGGGCGGCGCGGTTGGCATTGCTTTGAGCAGCGCGATGTTGAATATGCGAACGAATTTTCATTTTAATGCACTGGCCTCGCACCTGACGGATACGAACGCGCCGCTGCGCCGCATGATGGCGGGGATGACGTTAAGGTTTGGTCAGACGATGACATCGCCGGTGGCGGTGCATAAAGCGGTGTTGCAAGAAATTTGGTCGATGACATACGCGCAAGCCGAAACTCTGTCTTACGCGGATACGTTCCGCATGATCATGCTGGCGTTTGTTGTGGCGACCTGCCTGGTGCCTTTTATGCGCAAGGTGGCGCCGCAAGCGGCACCGCTGCCAGAACATTGATGATTGCCGACACCGAGCGGCGATTGGCGACGGGCCTCACGCCAAACGGCGGGCGCGCAAAGCAGTGGCCAGGGTGCCTTCGTCGAGGATTTCCAGCGCGCCGCCCATTGGCACGCCCTGGGCCAGGCGCGAAACCGGGATTCCAAGCGCCTTGATTTTTTCGGTGAGGTAATGCCCGGTGGCCGCACCGTCGACAGTGGCGGGCATGGCGAGAATAACCTCCTCTGGCGGGCTTGTTTGCAACCGGGCGAGCAATGAGGCGATGGCGAGGTCCTCGGGGCCACGGCCCGCGAGGGCGGAGAGAGAGCCGCCCAGCACATGATAGGTGCCGCGATAGATCAATGCGCGTTCCAGGGCCCACAGATCGGCGACGGTCTCCACCACGCAGATTTTATCCTCGCGCGTGCGGTTGGCGCAGATCGTGCACGGATCGCAAGAATCGAGATTGCCGCAAATGCCGCAGGCGCGCACGGCATCGGCGCAGGCGCGGATGGCGGCGGCCAGCGGCAGCAGCCGGGTTTCGCGGTCACGTAGCAGGCGCAGCACAATCCGCCGTGCGCTGCGCGGCCCGAGACCGGGCAAGTGGGCGAACAGATCGATCAGGCGTTCAAGTTCAGGACCACCCATCAGAAGGGGAGTTTGAAGCCCGGTGGCAGGCTCATGCCGCCGGTCGCATCCTTCATTTCAGTTTCCATCATCGCGTCGATTTTTGCTTTCGCATCGGCATGGGCGGCGATGATGAGGTCTTCGAGCATTTCAGTCTCAGCCGGGTCGGCGAGTTTGGGGTCGATCTTCATGCGCTTCATGGCCCCCTTGCCGGTCAGCGTGACACGCACGAGGCCCGCGCCGGCAACGCCCTCGACTTCAGTGGCGTCCAGTCTTGCCTGCATGTCAGCCATTTTTTGTTGCATCTGTTGGGCTTGCTTCATCAGCCCGGCAATATTTTTCATTCCATGTCTCCTTCATAGGCATCGTCGGGCGGCACCAGGGCCGCCCAGTCAGCGGGGATTTCCGGTTCAGCCGTTGGTGTTGGTGCGCTGGCTTCAATTTTTGCGCCGGGAAATGCCGCGAGGATCGCGCGGACCAGCGGGTGCGTGGCGGCTTCCTGCTGGCGTTGAACGGCGGCCTCAGCCTCGGCCTCGTCGATGGTGGGGGCACCCTGCTCATGAGACAAGGCAATGGTCCAGCGGCGGGCGGTTTCAGCCTCCAGCAGGGCTGCAAGGCGGAAGGTGAGGTCGCGCGGGGCGTGGGGCTCCAAGCGCAATTCGATCATTGGCGGGGCGAAGCGGACGAGATGCACGGATTGGCGAAGATGGGCGAATAACATGACATCCCGGCGCGCGCCCGCGAGGGCGACGACATCAGGAAAGGACAGCGCGCGTGGGGCGGCAAGCGGCACAATGCCGCCGTTGGCGACCGCCCGTGCCGCGCCCGTGGGTGTGCCGCCACCCTGCGGACCGGGGGACAGAATGGCGCCGGAGGCGGAGAGCGCGCCGCTTTCGGTCAGGCGCTTCAGCAATTCCCCGGGGGGCGGCATGTCGGCGACATGGCAAAGCCGTATCAGGATCATTTCCGCTGCGGCCCTGCGGTCTGGGGCGGTATCGACCTCGGCCACGCCCTTTAGCAGCATCTGCCATAACCGCCCGAGAAAGCCGATGCCGAGCATGGCGGCAAGTGCCGCGCCGCGGGTGCGCTCAGCCTCGGGCAGGGTGGTGCCGGAGGCCAGAGCGGGCACTGATTTCAGGCGCGTGAGCAGGTGGGCGAGGCCGAGCAGGTCAGCCAGCAGAACGCTGAGATCTGCGCCGCGCTCATAGGCCGCATCGGCGATGGCCAAGCAATTGGCGGCATTGCCAGCAATGATGGCGTCCATCAGGTCGAACACATAGCCTCGGTCCGCGAGGCCGAGCATGTCCGCGGCCATGGCGGCGGTGATCTCGCCGCCATCCTGCGCGCCGCGCGCGATGGCCTGATCGAGCAGTGAGAGCCCGTCCCGCACCGAACCATCGGCGGCGCGCGCGATATGGTCGATGGCGGCGGGCGCTATGGCGATGGCTTCAGCCGCCGCGATGCGGGCAAAATGCGCCGCGAGTTCCGTGACCGCGACACGACGGAGGTCAAAACGCTGGCAGCGCGAGAGCACGGTGACGGGGACTTTGCGGATTTCGGTGGTGGCTAGGACGAATTTTATATGGGGGGGTGGTTCCTCGAGGGTTTTCAGCAGCGCGTTGAAGGCTTGTTTCGAGAGCATATGGACCTCATCGATGATGAAGACCTTGGTGCGGGCAATCAGCGGGCGGAAGCGCGTGGCCTCGATGATTTCCCGTACATCATCCACGCCGGTGTTTGATGCGGCATCCATTTCCACCACGTCCGGGTGGCGGTCCGCCAGGATGGCGACGCAGTTTTCACACAGACCGCAAGGGTCTGGTGTAGGGCCACCCTGCCCGTCGGCACCTGTGCAATTAAGCGCGCGGGCGAGAATGCGCGCTGTGGTGGTTTTGCCGACGCCCCGCACGCCGGTGAGCATGAAGGCATGGGCAATGCGGTTCATGGCAAACGCGTTGCGCAGTGTACGAACCAGGGCCTCTTGGCCGATCAGATCATGAAAGGTCCGGGGACGATATTTGCGGGCCAGGACGCGATAGGCAGCGGCTTTCTCGGTGGGGGGTGGCTCGTCACCGAACAGCGAGGGGCCAGGTGGCGGGCCAGGTTCCGCGTCATCTCCGAACAAACCAGCCATGCGCGGCAATATCATCCTGTATCTGAGGGGTGTTACGCTAAAACAGGTGGGAGACCGGACAACGACCCATGCAAAACTCGTTGCGGCTGCTGCCTTCCGGCCCTGACCGGGTTGGCGAGGTGCCATGTCCACCGCCGACCTCCCACGACGCTTATCCCCCGATCCGGGCGGGCATGCAAGGTTGCAGGGGCAGGGGGCTCTATGCCAGTGAAGCCTGATGCGACACATTATTCCCGCAAGACCGAACGCTTATACGGGCGGTAGCCTGGACCGTGCCGGGCATCTGCGTGACGATGCAGCGTGGTTGGAGCGCGCCCGGTATGACGCGGCGAGCCGGTTTACCCTTATTTGGCGTGGCCGCGCGCTGGTTACGGGGGGGACATCGCCGCGCGCGGCCCTGGTGCCGCCGCCGGATGTTGAGGCACCCTGGGTGTTTTTGGGGTTGCAGGATGGGGTGACGCTGTTTGCAGCTGACCTGTCGGCGCTGGAGATGCCGATGGATGTATTGGGATGTACAGCGGCGGGATTTGAGGATTTGCGAAGCCTCAATGGATGGCTGCCAGCCGATGATGCGACCATTCTCGCGACCGCCCGGGGCGTGTTGCACTGGCGGGCGACGCATGGCTTCTGCGCGCGATGCGGGGCAAAAAATCACCCGATCAGGGGTGGGTATGTATTGGCCTGTACCGGCTGCGGCACCGAGCATTTCCCCCGTACCGATGCGGCTGTGATCATGTTGGTGGCGCGCGGGGGGCGGCTGTTGCTCGGTCAGTCTCATAAATTCCCGGTGGACCGGAATTTTTATTCCACCCTCGCGGGCTTTGTGGAGCCCGGTGAGAGCCTGGAGGATGCGGTGCGCCGTGAGGTGTTCGAGGAGGTTGGCGTGCGCGTGGGGGCGGTGATGTATCATTCAAGCCAGCCCTGGCCGTTCCCGGCATCCCTGATGCTCGGCTATTATGCCGAAGGGCTGAGCGATGAGATTGTGCTGGAGACCGGCGAAATGCGCGATGCGCGATGGTTCACGCGGGACGATATCATGAACCGCAAGGAACTGGGATTTAACCTGCCGCCACAGGATTCAATCGCGCGGCGGTTGATCGAGGATTGGCTGGCCGCGTAGAGCCCTGTTAGCGTTTGCGGTGCGGTCAAAGCCGCACCGTGCGCTGCGCGACGCTAAGCAAAATCCCGGCTAGCTGCGCCCGAGAGCTGGGCGCAGCTAGAATTACTGGCGTTTAGAGCGTTTTCCGATGAACGGAAACACTCTAAATTTATTTTAGCGAGCCGTTTCATCCGATCAGGTCGTCTCGTTGAGTCACCCTGGTCGAATGTTGGTCTGATCAGATATTGCTCTAGTTGATGGTTGGCTCGGTACCGGTCTCGGGCACGGGCATTGAAGAGGTTTCTACAGGTTTCGGCTTGCGCGCCATTTTCTTCGGTGCTGCTTTTTTCACGGCAGGTTTTTTGACCGGTGCGGCGGCCTTCGGTGCGGCCTTCTTCACGGCAGTTTTCTTGGCAACAGGCTTTTTCACGGCGGCTTTCTTGGCGACTGGTTTCTTCACGGCAGCCTTTTTCGGCGCTGCTTTTTTCACGGCGGCTTTCTTGGCGACCGGCTTCTTCACGGCGGCTTTTTTTGGTGCGGCTTTTTTCACGGCTGCCTTTTTGGCGACCGGCTTCTTCACGGCGGCTTTCTTAGGCGCTGCTTTTTTGGCGACCGGCTTCTTTACGGCGGCCTTTTTCGGTGCGGCTTTTTTCACGGCGGCTTTTTTGGCGACCGGCTTCTTCACGGCGGCTTTTTTCGGCGCTGCTTTTTTCACGGCGGGCTTTTTCACGGCCGCCTTTTTCACGGCCGGCTTTTTAGCAGCAGGTTTTTTGGCCGCCGCTTTTTTCACAGCCGCTTTCATGGCAAGTGGCTGGGCTTTTTGGGTTTCAACAGTTTCGTCGATGGTCACAAGAATTACTCCTTCGATGGAAGTGGGGTATGATCGGTCGGCTGACGGCTTACGCGGGATAGAAATTGTCACGATAGGTGACCGTCCTTTACCATTCGCGTGCGGGGCCTCTTGACCGATATCGTTAACATTCGGTTGCGGAGCGAATCGCGCAACGCACGCAAGAATCGCTATTCCGCCGTCGTTCGTGCGCTGTCAACAAAAAGCGTCATAAAACGCGTGATTTTAGGTATTTTTTTTCATTCACGTGTGAATACGTCACGCTTGGCGGCATTTGCACGAAGATTTCATGCAATGCCATTAAAAAAACGCATTCGAAAAATGGTATGATTTTGCGTTGATTTGATGTGATCAGATGTTGGCGGATTGTCGTCCGCTTGAAATTCCATTGAATGCAGTGGCTAATACCCAGCATGAACAAACCCCCCGAGCGCCACCAGGATTTTGAAAGCTGGCCGCCTGCCGCGAGCATTGCCAAAGCCGAATGGCAGATGCCCGGATGGAGAGAAACGATCTGGCGCGGGATGTGTGGGCGTTGCCCGCATTGCGACAGGTCTCCGATATTTATTGGATACTTGAACGTGCATCCGCTTTGCCGGGTCTGTGCGGCGCCGCTCGGAGACATGCCATCAGATGACGCGCCACCTTATGTCGCGATGGTTGTCGTGCTTCAGGTTCTGGCCCTCTTTGTCGTGCTTTTTTACAAAGGTTATTATGATCCAGGATGGCGTATGGCGGCGGTATTGCTGGTGATTTTGGCGCTGGTTTGCATGGTGGCGTTGCGGATCACCAAGGGGGCGATCATCGGCATTCTGTTGAAACTCGGGATGAAGCGCGAGGTGCCAAATGGCTGAAAAGAGCGGCCGTTTGACGAAAATTTTACTGACGGGAGATTCTCTGCACCGGATTTCCGCCTTGCAGGAAGCAGACCGTGAACAGGCGGTTATAGATTTGCAGACGGAGAATGAATTCTCCCCGGTCAGCCACCCGGAACTACAGAGCATCCTGCATTTGAGCGTACAGGATGGTCGCCTGGTGTTTGATATCCGCGACGAGCATGATGTGCCCGTAATGGCGGTTGTGTTGGCGATGGGGCCGTTCAAGATGTTGATAAAGGATTATCAGATGCTTTTGGATTCCTATGCCGTTGCCATCGCGCAGGGGCGGGAGGCGAAGATACAGGCGATAGATATGGGCAGGCGCGGCCTGCATAATGAGGGCGCGACATTGATGACCGAACGGCTCGCGGGGAAGGTGGTGATTGATTTTGCAACCGCGCGGCGGCTATTTACGCTGGTATGTGCGCTGCACCAAAAACTTTAGGACGCGATGAATGAAAATTGACGGTACGCCCTTCCGTTCGATCTGGCTGGATGAGACCGATCGTTGGTCGGTGCGGATTATCGACCAGACAAAGCTTCCCTGGGCGGTTGATTTTCTGCGGCTTACCACCGTTGAAGAAATTGCCCATGCGATCCGGGCGATGCTGGTGCGTGGCGCGCCGCTGATCGGCGCAAGTGCGGCCTATGGTGTGGCGCTGGCGATGCGTCATGATAGTTCGGACGCAAATCTGGCGGCGGCGACCGCGCTGCTGGGGGCTACGCGGCCCACCGCCATCAACCTGCGCTGGGCGCTGGCACGCATGACGAAAGTGCTGCAACCTTTGGGACATGCCGCGCGCCATGCGGCATCCTATGCTGAGGCGAGTGCGATCGCGGATGAAGATGTGGCGACGAATCAGGCGATCGGGCGACATGGTTTGGAATTACTCAAGGCGCGCGCGGCGGGCGGACGGCGTGTGAATGTGCTCACACACTGCAATGCCGGATGGATCGCGACCGTGGATTGGGGCACGGCTCTGGCGCCCATTTATATGGCGCATGATGAAGGGATCGACGTGCATGTGTGGGTGGAGGAGACGCGCCCGCGCAACCAGGGTGCTTCATTGACCGCCTGGGAATTGGGCAAGCATGGCGTGCCGCATACCGTGATCGCGGATAATGCGGGCGGGCACATGATGCAGCGCGGCGATGTCGACCTCGTGATCGTGGGCACTGACCGGGTGACGCGCGCGGGCGATGTGGC